>NZ_JBIUCF010000009.1:0-283621 GCF_044593615.1 Nonomuraea sp. NPDC051941 | reverse complement strand
CGCCGTATTGCAGAGGACACAATCCGCTATGTCGGATCAATCACCTCTGTTGCCGATCGCGGCAAATGTGCAGCTCAAAGGTTAAACCTCAAGCTCAGGGCAGCTCGCCAAGCCGGGAAGCGGCCTGGAGATCACTCAGGCGCAGGTCGCGGGCCTGGCCGCGGCCCTTTACGTCGCGGGCGCCTGCTCGGGTGCGCTGTTCTTCGGCTGGCTGACCGACAGGTTCGGCAGGAAGAAGCTCTTCCTCATCACGCTGGTCGTCTACCTGGCGGCGACCCTGATGACCGCGTTCTCCTTCCACGCGTGGTGGTTCTTCCTGTTCAGGTTCATGACGGGGTTCGGGATCGGCGGCGAGTACGCGGCCATCAACTCCGCCATCGACGAGCTCATCCCGAGCCACCACCGGGGGCGCATCGACATCATCATCAACGGCAGCTACTGGCTCGGCGCCGCCGGCGGCGCGTTGCTGACCGTGCCGCTGCTGAGCGGCCTGCCGGTGAACATCGGCTGGCGCGTCGCGTTCGGCCTGGGCGTGGTGCTGGGCCTGGCGATCCTGCTGGTACGGCGGCACGTACCGGAGAGCCCGCGCTGGCTGTTCATCCACGGCAAGGAGAAGGAGGCCGAGGAGATCGTCGGCGGCATCGAGCGGCAGATCGGCGCCGACCTGCCGGAGCCGAAGGAGTCGGTGACCGTGCACCAGCGCAAGTCCATCGGTTTCGTCCGGATCGCCCACACGATGGTGGCGCTCTATCCCCAACGTACGATCCTCGGCCTGTCGCTCTTCATCGGCCAGGCGTTCCTCTACAACGCGATCACCTTCGGGTACGCGCAGATCCTGGCCACCTTCTTCAAGATCGACACGAATGCCGGCTACTACTTCGCCGTCATCGCGGTCGGGAACTTCCTCGGCCCGCTCCTGCTCGGCCGCCTCTTCGACACCGTGGGCAGGATCCCGATGATCTCGGCCACGTACATCGGGTCCGGGCTGCTCCTGCTGGGCACGGCCTGGCTGTTCAACCAGGGCCTGCTGAACGCCGTGACGCTGACCGCGTGCTGGTCCGTGGTGCTCTTCGTGGCCTCGGCCGGGGCCAGTTCGGCGTACCTGACCGTCAGCGAGATCTTCCCCATGGAGACCAGGGCCCTGGCCATCGCGTTCTTCTTCGCGATCGGCACCGCCGCCGGTGGCATCGCCGGCCCGCTGGTCTTCGCCTCCCTTGTCGAGACCGGGGTGCCCGGGGACACGGCGCTCGCGTTCTCCATCGGCGGCATCGTGATGATCGTGGCGGGGCTGGTCGAGCTGCTGTTCGGGGTCAAGGCCGAGCGCAAGGGCCTGGAGGCCATCGCGACGCCGCTCACCGCGGCGCCGACCGCGTGATCGATGTACGGCCGATCAGTCCGTCGAGGCGCTCGACGGCGGGATGTTGTGGTTGATCCGGAAAAGCTGGTCCGGGTCGTATGTCGCTTTCAGCGCGGCCAGCCGCCGGTAGTCCGCCTCGGTGTAGGCCCGCCTGACCCGCTCGGGAGCCGAGTCGTGGTCGAACAGGAACCCCGGAAGCGCGGCGCCGGTGTCCCACCGCCGCAGCCGCTCCAGCGCCTCGTCGGCGGCCTTGCGCACCGCGTCGGCCTGCTCGGCCGGAGCCGGCATCCGCATCCACAGGTGGAAGGCCGCGCCCTGGGTGCTGACCGCGTGCGGGCGGCCGGGCGGCCGGTTCAGCGCCCCGCCCAGGTGACGTAGCTCGATGCCGGGGAACGGGCCCCCGGGCTTCGACGGATCGATGAACGAGACCAGCTCTTCCACGGCCTCGTCGTCCAGTTCGTGCAACAACGCGCTGCGCAGGTGCGCCATGACCGGGTTCTTGGGGTCCTGGTAGATCTCGGTGATCTGCGTGTACGGCCTGGCGTCGCAGGTGTCCTTCTCCGGGCCGAGCGCGCGCAACGGCTCCACCAGCCGCGCACCCTGCTCCTCGTCCCCCATGTGGACCACCCGGACCTGCACGAACGAACGGCCACGGAACTCCTCGGGCAACTGCGGCACGTCAGGGAAGCGCAGCAACGTCACAGAGGACGACATCTCCTCCGGCTGCTCCTTGGCCCAGGCCAGGTAGGAGCCGAGCACGTGGGCAGCGTGCCTGCGATCCTCGACCGGGTAGTAGAGCTCACCACCGTAGACGGTACGCAGCGGCAGCAGCTCGATCTCGGCCGCGACCACGGCGCCGAAGTTGCTCTTGCCGCCCCGTACCGCCCAGAACAGGTCGGGCTCCTGGGTCGGCGAGACGGTGCGGAGCAGTCCGTCGGCGGTGACGATGTCGAGCGAGCAGACGTAGTCGGCGGCGAAGCCGTACGTACGGCCGGCCAGCGGGAGCCCGCCGCCGGTCAGATAGCCCATCACCCCGACCTGGCCGGAGGAGCCGCACAGCGGCGCGAGACCGTGCTCGGCCGCCGCGGTGAGCACCTCACCCCACCGCAACCCGGCTCCGATCCTCGCGGTGCCGGCACGCGGGTCCACCGACAGCTCGCGCAGCTCCCCGGTGGCGATGAACACGGCTCCCTCCGCGGGCACCGACTTACCGTGCCCGGTCGACTGCACCGCGACCGGGCGTCCTGCCTCGGCCGCGAACCGGACGGCTGCGGCCACGTCATCGGCGTCGGCGGCGACCACGACCACCTCGGGCCGGTGCTCGACCGTCAGCAACCAGCCGGAGCAGGCCTCCTCAAAGCCCTCGTCGCCGGGGTAGAGCGTGCGCCCCCGGATCGACGCGCCCACTGCGGAATTCGTCGTCGGCATGTCAGTTATCCGCCTTTCCAGCATGTCAGTTGTGCGCCTTCTCGAAGGCCCACAGCGACGAGAATGTTGGTTAGACCAACGTTGGTGCAGCCAACAGTACACCTAATCGTGGGTGCGGCCAACAATTTGCTAGATTGTCCCCGTGGACACGCCAGAGGGGCCGCCGCCGCAGCGGCTGCGTACGCTGCCGAGCAGGCTGACCAACCATGCGGCGCAGATCGCCAACCGGATCGTGGACCAAGCGCTCGGCCAAGCCGGCCTTCGGCGCTACCATTACGCCCTGCTCGCCGCGCTGGAGGAGTACGGCCCGGCCAGCCAGGCCGCCCTCGGCCGCCGTACCGGCATCGACCGCAGCGACATGGTGGCGACCGTCAACGACCTCGCCGAACGGCAACTCCTCGAGCGCGCACCCGACCCGGACGACCGCCGGCGCAACATCATCACCATCACCGCGGCAGGCCGAAGCCAACTCACCCACCTCGACCGGCTGCTCGCCGCCGCCCAGGACGAGTTCCTCTCCCCGCTCCCCCCGGCCGACCGGCAGAACCTGATCGACCTGCTCACCCGCCTCGTCGAGCATCACGGCTGAGGCCGTTCCTGCCTCTGCGGCACATGGCGGTTTCCCGCGCGGCCCGCAGCGGCCCTTGTGCCCCTGCCCGTGTCCCCAACCGCCTCCACCTGCGTGGCAACGGCCCGGCAACACCCCCCGGATACCAAGGACCCAGCGACGTACCGGTCGGGTCAGTGAAACGGGGACATACCAATGCTCGGCTTCCACAGTTACGCGCAGGCGGATCCTGAGTTCTACGCGCCGCTGTCCTGGCTGCCGGACCCAGGGAGGCGTTTCGCCCCCAGGTCCGTCTCCGACGGCTGGACCTCCGCCACGCATGACGTGTGGACCAGGTGGACCCATCCCGACGTGGTCACGCCGGACCAGGGGTGGAAGGTGCACGTCTCCGCCCGCCTCGAACGCGCCGACCTCGTACTGGACACGGTCGCCCGCGCCTGCCACGCGGAGCGGGTGGCCTTCAAGCACCTGTCGGCCGAGGTGTTCTTCCTGTTCATGCACCACAAGCACGGACCGAGGCCGCAGGCCGGCAAGTTCTGCGCCCTGTACCCCGACGAGCGGAGCGCCCTGCGCCTGATGGAACGGCTGGCCGGCGAACTCGCCGGGGAGGAGGGGCCCTACGTCCTGTCCGACCGCCGTTTCCGCGACTCGCGCACGGTGTACTACCGCTACGGCGCGTTCGAGGCGCGCGGCGGGCTGCGGGCGGACGGCGGCCGGGAGAGCCTGGTACGGGACGGCTACGGCCGCGACGTGACCGATTCCAGAGGCGTCTCCTTCACGCTGCCCCCAGGCATCGGCGACCCCTTCGCGAAGCCGGCCGGGCGGCCGCGCAACGGCCCGCCGGTGATCCACGGCTACGAGATCGTGCAGGTCCTCCAGCCCAGCAACGCCGGTGGCGCCTACGAGGCCAAGGACACCCGGACGGGCCGCACCGTGTTCATCAAGGAGGCACGCGCGCACAACGGCCTGTACTGGGATCGCAGCACGGCCGTCGAACGGCTGCGCCGGGAGCACGGCGTGCTCACCGAGGTGTACCAGGCCGCGCCGGACGCCTGCCCGCAGCCGCTCGACTACTTCCAGGAGTGGGAGCACGAGTTCCTGGTGACGGAGTTCGTCGCCGGAACACCGCTGCACACGTGGGCGGCGCTGCACTCGCCGCTGATCCAGGCCGGCAGGACATCGGCCGACTTCGACGCCTACTACGGCGAATGCGAGAGGGTGCTCGCCGAGCTGGACCAGGCGCTCGCCCGGCTCCACGGAGCCGGGTTCCGCTTCGGCGACCTCAACCCGCGCAACGTGATGGTGACCCCCGACGGCGTCAGGCTGGTCGACTTCGAGTCGTGCACCCACCGCGACGCCCCTCTCATCCCCATGGGGGCGGACGGCTACGCGCCACCGGCCGGCTTCCCCCTGTCCGGCCCGTTCGCCTGGGACGAGTACGGGCTTTCCGCCATCGCGCTGCTGCTGGTCATGCCGATGCACGCGGTGGTCCGGCGCAGCCCCGGCAACCTGCGCTGGCTGCGCCGGGACGTCGGCAAGCACGCCCCTGTCCCCGCCGCGTTGTGGCGGCGTGCGACACGCTTCCACGACGAGCGGGACACGGCGCGGACCGGCTCGCTGCCCGCTCCCGGAGAGCTCGACGAACGGCCACGGGAGAGTCTCGCCCGGTTCGCCGACGAGGTCCGGCTGGGGCTCATGGACATGATCGACGCCGAACGGCTCGACCGGAACTTCCCCACCGTGCCACGGGGATTCGAGACGAATCTGCTCTGCGTCGCCTACGGCCTGGCCGGCATCCTGCACGCCCTGCACGTCACGGGCTCCGCGATCCCTGCCGGGCTGGCCGAGCGCCTTCGTACCCGGGCCGTGGACCACGCGGGCGACCTTCCGCCGGGCCTGCACACCGGGACGGCCGGCGTCGCCTGGGTCCTCGCCGACCTCGGCCTGCACGACGAGGCCGGTGACGTGCTCGCGCACGCTGCCCGCCACCCGATCCTGGAGAGGACGACGACCCTCGGCGAGGGGCGGGCCGGCGTCGGCATGGCCGCCCTGCGCATGCACCGCGGCACCGATCAGGCGCGCTTCCTGGACCTGGCGGTGACGGCGGGCGAGGCCATCGTCCGCACCGATGACCTGCGTCCCACCCTGGGGCCGGGCAACGCCCGCGGGCTGCTGCACGGCCGGGCGGGCATCGCCCTCTTCCTGCACCGGCTGAGCGCGGCGACCGGGAACGACCGCTACGCGCACGCCGGCAGGCGCCTGCTGCACGAGGAGCTCGACCTGGCGATCGAACTACCGGACGGCGCGCTCTCCTTCAGCGACAGCGACCAGACCCATCGCGGCCTGCCCTACCTGTTCAGCGGCTCGGCGGGGGTCGCGCTGGCGTTGAGCCGGTACGCGGCGGGCCCGGACGACTTCGGCGACGCCCGGATCACGACGGCGCTGCCACGCGTCCTCAGCGACGTCCGCAAGAACTGCTGCGCCTTCCCCGGGCTGTACTGCGGTCTGGCGGGCCTGGCGTTCGCGCTGGCGGATCACGCGGAGCTCATGGACGATCCACGCTCGGCGGACGCCGCGCTCGACGTCGCCACCGGCCTCGTCAAGTACGCCGTCGGCGGCCGGCGGGGCGTGCGTTTCCTCGGCGAGGGCTCGCTGCGGTTCAGCGGGGAGCTCTGGAGCGGCGGGGCGGGCATCCTGCTGGCCCTGCACCGGGTGCTGAACCGTCCAGCCGGCCATTTCCTGCTGCTGGACTGACCTGCCCCACCCTGAGCTTCCGGCCGGCGACCGCCGGCCGGAGAAGGTGTCGAGAGAAGGAAGGAGGTGTGTGACCCATGTCGGAAGTTCTGGCCCTTCAGGAGCTTGACGTCGAGCTTGCGGAGGATGCTCCCTGGAGCACGCTGAGCCTGTTCAACTGCAACAACACCAACTGATGCCGCCATCGAGGCGGATGAACGCGGGGCGTCCGATCTGACGCCGCGCCGAACGCGAGCGGCCGGCACCGAGACCAGCGGATGCCGGCCGTCTTGCTTCCCGGTCCCGCGTTCCCAGCGTTCGCACCGGTCTGCCGCCCACGCTCGCCGGCCGGCCTGAAACTTCGGAGAATGGCATGACACGAGATTTCCGGCTCTTCCAGGGCGGCCAGGTCGCCTCGGCTTTCGGCTCGGTGTTCACGGTGATCGCGGTCCCCCTGGTGGCGGTGCAATATCTTGGCGCCTCACCCGCGGAGACGGGTTTCCTGGTCGCGGCGGGGAGCCTTCCCCTACCGCTCCTCGGGTTGTTCATCAGCAGCCTGGTCGACCGGCTGAGCTCCCGGCGGCGGGTGCTCATCGCGTGCGACCTCACGGTCGCCGTGGCCCTCGGCCTGACCATCGTGTCGATGCTCACCGGCAGGCTCAGCATCTGGGCGCTGGGCGCGCTGGTGTTCGTGATCGGCACGGTCGGCGTGATGGTGGAGACCCTGTACCTGATCTATCTCAAGACCATCGTGGGCACCGGCGACATCGTCAAGGCCAGGGCCCGGCTCAATCGCGGCGAGTACGTCGGCGGGACGCTCGGCAGGGCGCTGGCCGGCCCGGCGGCGGCGCTCGGCCCCGTCGTCCCCTTCGTGGTGGACACGGTCTCGCGCCTGATCAGCGCGGGCACCACCGCTCTGATCAGGACACCGGAGCGGCCGGCCCAGCAGGCACGGCAGGAACGCTCCTTCGCCCACGAGCTCGGCGCCGGGTTCAGGTCACTGTGGGGGCAGCCCTTCCTGCGCGCGCTCGTCCCCTTCCTCGTGGGCCAGCAGCTCGTCATGGGGATGACCCTCGCGCTGGTCGCGCCGTACGTGTTGAAGGTCCTGCACGTCCCGGCGCAGTGGTACGGCCTGCTGTTCGTGCTCCTCGGCGTCGCCGGGGTGACGGGGACGTTCCTCAGCGAGCTGCTCTCGCGGCGGCTGAACACCGAACGGCTCACGATGGTGGGCCTGATCGGCGGCGCGATCGGCACCGTGGCGCTTCCGCTGGCGGGCGGGCCCGTGCTCGTGGCGGCGATCACGGCGGGCCTGGGCATCGGGCTCCCGTACCTGTTCGGCGCGATCGCGAACGTCGGGCTGCTCGGCTTCGTCACGATCCGGATTCCCGAAGAGGTCCTGGGGCGGCTGTCGGTCAGCGTGCAACTGCTCACCGCGGCCGGCGCTTTCGCGGGGGCGCTCGTCGGCGGGGCTCTGGGGCAGCAGGCCGGGATCGTCCCCACCTTGTGGGTCGCCTGCGGGGTGTCGGCCGTCAGCATGCTGCTCCTGCTTCCGGTGTTGCGGGTCATGCGGGCGGGCGACGAGCGCACGCCGGACCACGCTCCCGCGGCGGCGGCCGCCGTTCCGGTCGCCGAGGGCGGCGACGCCGAAAGGCCCGCATGAGCGCGCGGGCCTACCCGCCGGCCCGCCGGGGCGAGGACTCCGACGTCGTGCACGGACGGGTGATCCCGGACCCGTACCGCTGGCTGGAGGGTGACGGCGCGGAGAGCCGGCGCTGGCTGCGGGCGCAGCACGAGCTGACGGAGGGGTATCTCAGGTCGTCCAGGCCCCGTCCGTTCTTCGCCGACCTGCTCGACCGGCTGATGACACCGGGGACGGACTCCGCACCGGTCTGGCGCGGGACTCGGGCGTACTTCCTCAGCCGCCGCCCCGGACAGGAACACGCCGCGCTGTACTGCAGGGACGACGGCGGCGAGCGCGTCGTGTTCGATCCGGCACGCCTCGGCGGGCCGGGAAGCGCCGGCGCCACGCTCGACTCCTGGTCTCTCTCTTCGACCGGCCGCCTGCTGGCCTGCCAGGTGTCGCGGGACGGCACCGAGCAGGGCGTGCTGCTCGTCGCCGACCTCGTCTCGGGCGAGATCGTCGACGGGCCGATCGGCGGCGTCCGGTACCCGACCGTCGCGTGGCTGCCCGACGAGTCCGCGTTCTTCTACGTCAGGCGCGGTCTCGACGAGTCTCCTGGCGCCGTACGGAGCGTGTGGCTGCATCGGGTGGGCCGCGACGCCCGGAAGGACACCCCGGTCTTCGGCCTGGGCGGCGATGCCAGGACGAGCCATCGGGTCGCGCTGTACCACGGTCGCTGGCTCGTGGTGTCCGCCAGGGTCGGCACGGCCCCGTGGAACACGCTGCACCTCGCGGACCTGACCGTCTCGCCGCCGGACGAACCGCGGTTCCTGCCGATCCCGCTCGCCCCGGGGGCGCTCGGCTTCGCGCGGGTGAGCCGATCCGGCGAGATCTACCTGCACACCACCGGCGCGGCACCGCGGGGCCGCGTCCGCGCCATGGCCGCCCGCAACCTGGGAACGACGGCCGCGAAGTGGGACGGCCGGTCCTGGCGGGACGTGGTGCCGGAGGACCCTGCCGCGGCGATCTCCGGATTCTCCCTGCTGGAGGACGACGGGACGAACGCGCCCCGGCTGTTCGTGGTGCGCACACGCGACGCGGCGTCGGAGGTCACGGTCTGGGACGGCCGGTCCAGCCGGTGCCTGGACCACGTCGCGCTGCCGGGCGCCGGGACGGTGCGCGAGCTCTCCGTACGGCCCGGCGCACCCGCCATCGCCTGGTTCACCTACACCGACTACACGACGGCGCCCACCGTCCTGCGGTACGCCGGACCTGCGGCGCGAACCGGCGCCGACCGGCGTACGACGTCCCAGGCGACGATCACCACGCGGCGGGAAAGCTATGTCTCGGCGGACGGCACCGAGGTCCGGATCTTCGTGATGGCACCGGCGAGCTGCGCGTCCGGCCCGGATCGTGTCCGGCCGGCGCTGCTCACCGCCTACGGCGGCTTCGGCGCGGCCGTGACGCCGTCTTTCGAGCCGAGCGCCCTGGCCTGGGTGGAGGCAGGCGGTGTGTTCGCCGTCGCGTGCGTGCGGGGCGGGGGCGAGCAGGGAGCGGCCTGGCACCGTGCCGGCATGCGGGGGCACAGGCAGAACGCCTTCGACGACTTCCACGCGGCAGCCGAGTGGCTGATCGGCGAGGGCTGGACGAGCGGTGACCGCCTCGGCGTGATCGGGGCCAGCAACGCCGGCCTGCTGGCGGCGGTCGCCGTGACCCAGCGCCGTGAGCTTTACCGCGCCGCCGTCTGCATCGCGCCGCTGGCCGACATGGCGCGTTACGAGCGCTTCGGGATGGGACCGGCCTGGCGCTTCGAGTACGGCAGCGTGGACGTGCCCGCCGAGCTCGACTGGCTGATGGCGTACTCGCCCTACCATCACGTCGTCCCGGGCGAGACGTACCCGTCGTGCATGTTCGTGGTGTTCGAGCACGACACGCGGGTCGATCACATGCACGCACGCAAGATGGCCGCCGCCCTGCAGCACGCCGCCACCGGACCGGGAACGGTCCTCTTCCACGTCGCCGGCGGCCTCGGCCACCAACCCCGGTCCCGCGGCAAGGGGGTGGCCGTGGGCGCCGACGCGCTCGCCTTCCTCGCCGTGGAGACCGGCCTCATGCGCAGTCGGTGATCGCCACCGGCGGGCCTGACGACAGGCGGAGCAGCATCCGGGGGTCGGTGACGCCTCGCAGCACGCCCGCCTCGACGTGTCGCAACCCTTCCCCTGGCTCGATGCCGAGCTCGTCGATCAAGGTGCGGCGAGCCCGGTGATAGGCGCCGAGCGCGTCCCCGGGGCGGCCGGCCGTACGCAACGCCACGATGAGCAGCTCCCACAGCCGTTCACGCAGCGGATGCTCGCCCACCAGACGCTCCAGACGGCCGACCGCCGTGTCCGTGACGCCCGCCGCCAGGCTCGCGGCGAACTCCCCCTCGTACGCCTGGAGCCGAAGCCCCTCCAGATAGCCGATCTCGGCCAGGGCCCAACCGTGCACCTGGCAGTCCGACACGACGTTCCCGCGCCACAGCGCCAGCCCCGCGCGCAGACTCCGCGACGCTTCGGCGAACCGCCCCTGCGCCGAGAACCGCAACCCCGTCGTCACCGACTCCTCGAACCGTTCCCCATCGACGTCCACCGCATCCGCGCGCAGCAGGTATCCGGGGGCCTGCCGCCGGATGGGCCGCTCGCCGCGATGCCGGGACAGGTCCGCGCCCAGCTTGGCGATGTGAGCGTGCAGCGTGCGTAAGGCCGTGGGCGGAGCATCCTCGCCCCACAAACCGTCCACCAGCTGTTCGGCGGTCACGACCCTGCCCGGGCTGAACGCCAGCAGCGCCAGCAGGCTCCTGCGCCGCGGGGGCAGCACGAGAGGGCAACCCCCACGCCGGACGTCGAGCGGGCCGAGCATCTTGATCGTCGAAGGGCCGGCCTGGTGACCACCAGGCTGGTCGAACGGACGGTACAACACCATGGACACCCTCCGATGACTGGTTCCGATGAGCGCGTCAGGCGGCGGCGAACACCGCGGACAGCGGTCACACCGGGGATCGCCGGGAGCCACCCCCGGTCCACCGACCTGACTCCCTACAGGTCCGGCGTTCCATCGCGTTCCTCCGCGTTCCTCGGCGTTCCTCCGCGTCACCACCGGTCGGCACTCCGCATCCGGCCTTGATCGGTACCGCCAGGACGACTACCCTGATCGCCGTTCTGCCGGAAGGCGGGGGCCGAGCTGCTCGACCACACCGCCATGGAGTTTGGGACTGACTGACTGACGATGAGCGCGGAAGAGGATTTCAAGCAGGTCGGCGCCGAGCTGGCCGACCTGGGTGTACGGATCTCCAGGATGATGGGGAGTCCCGCGCTCAAAGATCAGGCGGGGAAGGTGTTCGCGAGCCTGCAGCGCGACGGCGCGATGGTGTTCCGGCTGGTCAGGGACACCCCCGAGCACGCAGCCGCGCTCCAGCTGGCCGGCGCGTCCCTGTTCGACCCCTCGGGGCAGGGCAGGGCGATGAAGGACTGGGTCGTCGTGCCCCACTCCTCGGCCGAGACGTGGACGGATCTGGCCGAGGCCGCCCTCAGCCGCCCACGCTGATCAATGGTGGCGGCGGTCTTCGAGTTCGACTGGACCGTCTGCTACCCGCGGCTGGTCTCGGACGGCACGCTCTTCGACGCGATGCGGGTCGCCACCGCGCTCGGCACGCCCGACCGCGACTCGGCGACGGTGGTGGCCGGCTGGGTTGCGTGCCTGGTCGGATCGACGTTTGACGGGTTTCTGGGCAGGGTTTGGACCGGTAGGCTTGTGCGCTACAATTCCGCGTTCGACGGCTGGTCAGCCGACGATCTGTCATGTTCCCGGGGGTCGGCGTGGCCTTGACAGTTCATCCGGTCCAGCCTGACGACGAGGGGCGGCCGGTCGGTGGCGTTGGTTTGCGCCTGCAGGTCCTCGGCCCGTTACGGGTGTGGCGGGACGGTGTCGAGCTGGATACCGGTCCCCGGCAGCAGGCGTATCTGCTGGCCTTGCTGCTGGCTCGGGTGGGCAGGCCGATCAGCGCGAGCGAGTTGATCGATCTGATCTGGGGCGACGGCGTCCCCAGCAGCGCGCTCAACATCATCCAGAAGTACGTCGGCGCGTTGCGGCGGCTGCTCGAACCCGCGATCCCCTCCCGTAGAACGGGCTCATACCTGCACCGCCGCGGCAACGCCTACCTGTTCACGGCGCCTTCCGGCATGTTGGACCTGGTCGCCTTCCGGGAGCTCGTCGAGACCGCGAAAGAGGCCCTCGCAGAGCATCGTCACGAAACGGCGCTTGATCGCTACATCGAAGCGCTCGGCCTGTGGCAGGGCCGTGCGGGCGACGGATTCACGCATGGGCCAACCGCGTTGCCGATCTTCGCGGCCCTCGACGACGAGTTCCACGCCGCGTGCGCTGCAGCGGCCGAACTGGCGATGTCGCTGCGCCGGCCGGTGCCTGTGCTGCCGGCGTTGCGGCTGGCCGCATCGATGGCGCCGTTCCATGAACCGGTGCAGGCCGGCCTTGTCGCCATCCTCGGGGCCGCGGGACGCCGTGCGGAGGCACTGTCGGCGTTCCGCACGGTCAGCGACTGCTTTGCCGACGAGCTCGGTGTCGAGCCCGGCCCGGAGCTGCAGGCCGCATATCTGCAGGTACTGGCGCAGCCTCCGACGTCGCCGGTCGTGACGGGTGCGGACGTCGGGGGTGACGGCGCGTCGGCGCGAGCGGCGGCCGGGTTGGTCGGCCGGGCCGAGGAGCTCGCCATCCTGCGGCAAGCCGTCGAGATGGCACTCACCGGCCACTCGGCGCTCGCGATCGTCGAAGGCGAACCGGGCGTGGGCAAGACCCGCCTGCTGCAGGAAATCGCCGCCGAGGCGAGCCGGCTCGGCCCGTTCGTGGTCTGGGGTTCCTGCTTGGAAGGTGATGGAACACCGCCGATGTGGCTGTGGGAGCAGGCGCTCCGTCCGATCCTCGACAGCCTGCCGGCGCCGTTGCGGGAGAAATGGCTCGCCAGTGATCTCGGCGGCCTCCTCGAACCGCGAAACGACAGCGCGGCCGCGCCAACGGTTCCTGACAGCGGCGCCCAGTTCCGCCTGCTCGAACAGGTCGTCACCGTAGTCGGGCAGGCCTCGGCGCAACGGCCCACGCTGCTGATCCTCGATGATCTCCAATGGGCTGACACCGCCTCGCTCCAGCTGTTCGGCCACCTCGCGGCCCGGCTACCCGCCGGCACGGTGATCATCGGCGCGCTCCGTGATCGCGCACCCGTACCCGGCTCTGACTTGTCGCGGGTCCTGGCCGCGGCCAGTCGGCTGCCGGATCACCGCAGGATCCGGCTCGGCCCGCTCGGCTTGACCGAGGTGACCGAGCTCATCCGCCGCGAAATCGGCCAGGACCCGGGCGCTGATGTCGCCTGCGGCATCCATACCCGTACGGCCGGCAATCCGTTCTTCGTCCGGGAGCTGTCCCGGCTCCTGAGCGATGGCGGCTCGCTGCGCGAGGGCGAGGCAGCAGTGCCGGCTGGGGTACCGGCCACCGTACGAGACGTCATCCGCGACCGGATGGCCGGTCTCGACGACAGCGCTCGCGACCTGCTGCATGTCGCCGCGCTCATCGGCCGTGACGTGGACCTCGCCCTGCTCGCCGCCGCAGGCGGCGTCGAGGTCGCGGACTGCCTCGAACGCCTCGAACCGCTGCAGGCGCTCGGTCTGCTGGAAACCAAGCCGGAAAGCCCGCACTCGCTACGGTTCGCGCACGACCTGGTCCGCGAGTCGGTTACCGAGACCACGACGCGGCAGCAGACCGTCCACCTGCATCTGCTGGTCGCCGACGCCCTCGAACGCACCCATGAGGACGACGAGTCTGTCGCCGAACGCCTCGCCTACCACCTCTGGGCCGCGGGCCCGCTCGCCGACCCGGCTCGCACCGCGCAGGCACTGGCCCGTGCTGGGCGCCGTGCGGCGACCAAGCTCGCGTTCGCGGACGCCGCTCGGCACCTGGAATCGGCCGCCCAGATCGCGCGCACGGCCGGCCTGCGGGACCTGGAGCTGTCGGTGCTGTCACTGCTCACCCTTGTTGCCAGCAGGCACGGGGGATACGGCGGTTCGGCGTTCGACCTGCTGGAGCGGGCCGAGTACCTGGCCCGCATGCTCGGCCGCGAGACGGAGGCCGTCCACTTTCTGTTCGTTCGGCTCGTCGGGGCCTACACCTCGATCGAGAAGGACCGTGGGAGGTGGGCTCACCGAGTGTACGAGCAAGGACAGGCGTCCGCCGACCCGACCATCCAGGCGTACGGTCGGCATGCCTGGGGCCTGTACCAGTGGGACATCGGCAACATCGGCGAGGCGTACCGCTTCTTCAGCGCGCAAGGCCACACCAGCCCGCACCCTGGTGCCGGCGACCTCGGACCGTGGAAGGTGCCGAATGAACGGATCGGTTGGCTGGCCGTGATCACCGCGCTGCACGGCGATGTCGAGACGGCTCGGTCCGCGATCGACAAGGCGTACCTGGCCGACGAAGACCTGTTTGCGATGTCGGTCTGGGCCTATTACCACACCATGGCGGCCTCGATGGCCGGTGACGCGCGATGGGTGATGTGGGCGGCCGAGCGGTGGATCGCGGCCGGCGCCGACCGCTCCGGCGTCGCGCACGAGCACTACATCTGGCTGGACTGGCACTGGGCCTGTGCACTCACCGGCGACGACCCGGCCGGCAAGGCGGCAGAGGCCGAACAACTCCTGGCCGCGACCCTCCTCGACCCGCCGCGATGGGGCATCGCATACCACTACGGACTGATCGCCGAGATGTGGCTGGCTGCCGACATGCCCGACGCGGCCGCAACCGCCCTCGACCGAGCCGACCAGGCCCTCACGACCTACGGCCAACGTTTCGCCGAAGGGCTCCTGCTGTTGCTGCGCGCGCGCCTGCTGCACGCCCGCGGCGAACCCGTCGACGTCGTGCGAGCCGCCGCCGAAGCAGCCCGCGCCCGATCGGACGAACGCGGGGCCTACCTCTTCGCGCGCCGCTCCGAGCGGTTCCTGGCCGAAATCGACCAGGAATCGCCGGACATTTGATCGCGCGCTGGACGGTGGGCTGAGCCTCTGATGTTCGGGCGTGTCGAGACCGACAATGAGCGAGGTCTCCGGTAGGTGGCTGACCAAGAAAACCGGAGACGTCGTGACCACCATAGCGGTGACGAGGCGGTACGACCTGACCGACGCACAGCGACCCCGAGGGCAACGAGTTCTGCGTCCTCGCCCCATCCTGCCACGGAGCCTTGACCACACCCCGACACGTCATGGGCCATGGCCTCGGGCGGGTTGGGGGTCCAGGTCGTCACGTTGCATACTGCGGGCGTCCGGTGGGCCGGTAGACCTGGAGCGTTATGCCCTTCGGGAAAGCGCGCGAGTCGACCAGGTCGAGCGCCATGTCCGGGCCGGAGTCGGGGAACAGCCGCGTGCCCTGCCCGACGACCACCGGGACGATGAGCAGATTCATCTCATCGACAAGGTCGTTCTCCAGCAGCCAGCGGATCAGTCTGCCGCTGCCGTGCACCTGCAGCTCACCCCCCGGTTTGTCCTTCAGCTCTGCGATGGCGGCCGCGACGTCTCCGGACAGGACGGTCGTGTCCGCCCATCGCGGTTCGGTGAGCGTGGTCGATGCCACATATTTGGGCCGCGTGTTCAAGGCATCCGCGATGGGGCCGCTGCCCAGATCCATCGTCCCCCAGTAGCCGGCAAAGAAGTCATACGTCCACCGGCCGAACAGGAACGCGTCGGCACGCTGGTAGATCTGGTTGACGAGCGTTCCGGCCTGGTCGTCAAAGTGCCCCAGAGCCCACCCGTCGCGCTTGAATCCGGCCATGCGCTCCTCCTTCGACGGGCCGTTTCCCTGCATCACCCCGTCGACGGAGACTTGCGTGGTGGTCGTCAGTTTCATGATCGTGGTTCTCTTTTCGCTGGTCTGGTCGACGGCCGGTTCGACCGGCCCACCGTACTGATTTCACGGCTTGTAACGCTGGTAGCGCCCTCGGCTATCGGACATCAGGCGACTTCGTGGCCTGGACTGGTTGTTCACCTGGCACGGCTTCAACCTCGCCGCCCCCGGGTGCGGTGGGAGGTGGAGATCGTCGACCCTGCCGCCTCCTGGTCACGGCCGCCGTCGACCGTTATCTCGACCGGACCGGGCGCCAGGACCGGTGACGAAGCCGTCCAGGAGAACCGAGTTGGCCGCGATGACTTGGTTCATGACCTTCACCTTGTGCTACGAGCTCGCTGGCGAACAGATGCATATGTCACCCGGCGAACAGTGAATTCCGCCAGTGGTGCCCTGGATCGAGTGGACACCGACTGCGGATTCTTATGCCTCCGGTGAAGGAGCGCCGGGATCAGCGGCGCACTTCGCCGCGCCCGCTCGGCGCGGTGACCCGAAAAAGCAGTGGCCGCGCGGGCTCGGGGCCACATACGTTCGCCGCCATGATTGACGCAAACTTCGGGCATCCGCGCCTCGCCGCCATCTACGACCCGCTCGATCCGGACCGCAGCGATCTCGACGCGTATCTCGCGATGGCGGAGGAGTTCGGCGCGCGGTCCGTGCTGGACATCGGGTGCGGTACGGGCGTGTTCGCGCTGCTGCTGGCCGAGCGCGGGATTACGGTCACCGGGATCGATCCCGCGCGGGCGTCCGTCGACGTCGCGCGTGGCAAGCCGGGCGCGGAGCGGGTGCGCTGGCTCGACGGCGACGCTGGGGACCTGCCATCCATGCAGATCGACCTGGTGACGATGACCGGGAACGTCGCCCAGGCGATCGCCGATCCGCAGGCATGGCGTACGACGCTGCGCGGCGCGTACGAGGCGCTGCGGCCCGGCGGGCGGCTTGTCTTCGAGACGCGCGATCCGGCGCGGCGCGTGTGGGAGGAGTGGGCGGAGTGGACCCGCGAGACCACGTACCGCATGACGGACATCCCGGGTGTCGGGCACGTCGAGACCTGGGCCGAGCTGACGGACGTGAGCCTGCCGCTGGTGAGTTTCCGGGGTACGCACGTGTTCGCTGCGGACGGGGACGTACTGACTTCGGAATCGACACTTCGCTTCCGCGAACGTACGGAGATCGAGCGGGACTTGCACGAGCACGGCTTCGTCGTTGAGGACGTACGCGACGCACCCGACCGGCCGGGCAGGGAGTTCGTGTTCGTGGCGCGGCGCGATACCGCGGAGCCCGTCCCTCCCGGAATGCCCTAGGGAGCGGCGAGATCAACTCGCTCGCCAGTTGAAGCGCCACGTCACAATGACGGCTGGTCGTTCGCTGCGGTCACCGGAGGGAAGCGGGCTGACCGCCGAACGCCAGGGGTTTCGCGAAGGGTTACGGCTCCAGGCCGCGGAGCGGTTCGCTCGGGGTGAGGCGAGTGTGCTGATCGCCAAGGACCTGCGGTCAGCGTCCGGTCGGTGCAGCGGTGGCGGCGGACATGGAACGAGGGCGGTTCGCGGTCTCAGGGGCCGGCGTCGCTGCCGAGGCTCAGCCAGATGCAGCCCTCAGATAGCCTGACAACGCTAGATCAACTTTACCCGTCCGAACGGGACAAACCCGTTGCCGTCAATGTGTGAAGGTGACACCGATGTTGAACTACGGCCTTGATATGTCCGGCATTGAGCTCGACGTTGCTCTGCCCGACTTGGTGGCTGAAGGGGATGAGCTCGACGCCCTGATATCAGCGCAGGCCGACTGGTCGACGCCTACTCCGGCAGCGGGGTGGACGATCGCCCACCAGATCGCTCATCTTGCTTCAGCTGATGCGAACGTTCTCATCGCTATTCGGACCCCGGAGGCGTTCGACGCTGTGCTGAAGCAGGCGGAGGCCGCGGGCAGCCAATACGCTGATCTCGACGCCGCCGCGGGAGCGGCCAAACCGCGATCGGCACTGCTGGAGCAATGGCGCGCCGGTCGAACCGAGGTGGCGGCGGCACTACGTGACGTTCCGCTGGACCATGGGTTTCCGTGGTACGGCTCGCAGTTGACCACAGCGCTCATGGTGCCGCTTCGACTGATGGAAACGTGGGCTCACGGGCAGGACGTTTTCGATGCGCTGGGTGTCTCACACCGTCCGACGGGTCGGCTCCGGTATGTGGCCTCGTTGGGAGTGGTGGGGCGAGAGCTGTCGTTCTACGCTGCCCAATTGCCTGTTCCGGCAGAGCCGTTCCGTGTCGAGCTGACCGGTCCCGACGGCCAAAACTGGGCATGGGGCCCAGAAGATGCCGCGCAACGGGTTCAGGGCAGTGCCCTCGACTTCTGCCTTCGAGTCACCCACCGCAGGTCCCGAGCCCAGACCGACCTCACGGCGGTCGGCGATGATGCGCAGACGTGGCTTGACATCGCTCGCGTTTTCCTCTGACGCCGGGCGCGGCCCCGGCCGGGGCCGCCCCGTCGCAGACCGGGCGGCACTGCGTGGTGCGCATCTCGCACGACGCCGAGACGACCTGCCACGCCGGCTTTCGCAAGGCGATCGCGGGCTCATCACCGACGCCCCTGACGACGCCTCCAGACCGCCGCGCTCGAACAGCTCCGTGACTGCCACGAGCGCACCGGCATCGGCCTCATCCTGAATGGCCTCTGTGGCGCGAGTCGGTGTCGCCGTACGGCTCCCCATGCACAGGGACGTACCTGTGCGAGGGCGGTGCTAAGTTGCGGTGGCATGGCGACATCCTCCCGGCAGAAGCCGCCGTCCCTTTATGTGATCGATGAGGACTTCGTTCCGCCCGATCGGGGTGACGAGCAGGAAGGGCCTGCGTATGCGGTTCACGCTGGTGATCCGGACGAGGCCGTACGGCTCTTCCACCACTACCGGCGGCTGATGGCGCAGATCCTCGGATACGAGGAGGACCTCCCCGAGCCCGCGAGAGAGGAGGACCTCGCCGCGGTGGAGGAGAAGCTCGGCGTTGTCCTGCCTCCAGACCTCCGCGCGCTGTACGGCATCGCCGACGGCGACGGTGACCTCGTCAACCCGCTGTTCGACCGGCACGAGTGGCTCCCTCTTTCCGAGATCGGCGAACAGGATGACGAGTGGCTCGACATCGCGCAGGAATGGCAGTACGAACCCTGGCGCCAGACGGTGTTCGATAACGAGCCCCCGAATACAGTCCGCAGGTCGCCGCTGCGTCAGGGCTGGATCCGGTTCGCGTTCGACACCGGCGGCAACTGGCTCGCCGTGGACCTGGATCCCGGGCCGAACGGTCGTCCAGGACAGGTCATCAAGGTCGGAGTCGACTACACGAACGGGCCGACGTACGTCACCGACTCGGTGACCACGTTCCTGCGCCGTCTGGTGGAAGCGCTGGAACGCGGTGACTACCGCCATCACGACAGGAGCCTGTGGATCGACGCGGACCTGCCGGATCTGCCCGGCGAACACTCCACGTACAGCGACAGGCGGCCCTCCCTCGCGCAGGCCATGCAGGCCGGTCCACATGTGCAGGAGGTCCGGGTGGTCGAAGTGGAGAATTGCGCGTTCCTCGCCGCGGTGCCCGACGTGTGTTCGCTGGCGCTGTCGAGCAAGGGTTCGCCCGACCTGACCCCACTCGGCGGCCGTCCGGTGGAGTATCTGGAGCTCGATGTGGAGTCGCCCGACCTGACGGCGCCGGCCCGAAACCGGGAGCTGCGTTCGCTGTCGGTCACCTGCGCGCGGCCCGTCGTACTGGCTCCGCTCCGTACGGTGCCGAACCTGTGGGCGCTGGACATCGCGGCGGCATCCGTCGCCGACATCACCACGGTGACCGAGCTGAAGGGACTGCGGTACCTGGAGGTGACCCAGGACCAATGGCGGGAGCTGTCGGAACTCGACGACCTGCCGCCGCTGGCCGTCGTCGGCATCCACCCCCGCCGCCCCGAACGCGAGTGGCCGCTCTCCACAGACTGGGTCACCGTTCATGACGAGCCGCCCTCGTCAACAGCCTGACCCAGTGCCCGGATGGGCCGCTGAGCAGGAGACGCGTGATCGCCGCTCCAACGAGTACGCCGGTAGTCGTCCATGAGCAGGTGAGGCGGCCGGTGGTCGGCGAGGACCGCGACGGCGGCGCAGGTGTCCACGAACTCCTGGACGGCGGCGGCGACGTCCGCCGTCAAGGAGCGACGGGCCACGATGGCCGTGCGCGGTCGTAGCCGGGGGAATCCTCGGCCGTCCACGCGGCTGGTCCGGCTAGGTGGTGCGCACCTCCACCTCGTCGGTGAACGACCAGGCGCTGCCGGCCGGCTCGACGGTGATCCGGACGTAGCGGGCGGTGGTGTTCAGCCCGAGGAGACGGTACGTACGGGCCTGATCGGTCGGCTCACCGTGCGCCGGGTGCTGGACCAGCTCGAGCGGGAGGGGCGGGTCTACCGGGTCCAGGGGTCCGGCACGTTCGCGAGCGAGCCGCGCATCCGCAAGTCCGTCGAGCTGACCTCCTTCAGCGAGGACATGCGCTCGCGCGGCCTGCGTCCCGGGTCGCTCGAGGTCGGCTGCGAGCGGATCCCGGCGGGCGCCGACATCGGCTACGCGCTGCAGATCAGCCCGTCGTCGCAGGTCCTGCACATCCGCCGGGTCCGCACCGCCGACGACGAGCCCATGTGCCTGGAGCACTGCTACCTGCCCGGCGAGCTCGTGCCCGACGACCTGAGGCCGGAGGAGCTGCATGGCTCGCTGTACGAGGCGCTGTCGGCCCGCTACGGGCTGACCCTGCACCGGGCCGAGCAGACGATCAAGGCGACCGTGCTGGATCCGGACGACGCGCAGGCCCTCGGCGCGCCGCCGTTCTCCCCTGCCTTCCTGGTGCAACGCACCGGCTTCGACGCCCGCGGCCGGGCCATCGAGCGCGCCGACTCGCTCTACCGGGGAGATCGCTACTCCTACCAGCTCACCATCTACCGCGACCCCCAGTAGGAAGTCCCACCGCCATGCACATCGCCCTGCTGCCCCTCGACGAGCGCCCGGTCAACACCCGCCTGCCCGCCGACGTCGCGGCCATCGCCGGCGCGCGGCTCAGCCTGCCCGACGCCGGGCTGCTGCCGTCCATGCGGATCCCCGGCAAGGCCGGGCCGCTCGGCGACTGGCTGCTCGACCAGGACGTCGACGCCGCGGTGGTCTGCCTGGAGACGCTGGTGCACGGCGGCCTCATCCCGTCCAGGACCAGCGCGGACGACACACTGACCGTCCTCGACCGGCTCGGCGTGCTGCGCGCGCTCCGCCGGGCCCGGCCCGGCCTGCCCGTCTCGGCGGTCTCGCTGGTCACCAGGGCCAGCGACAGCTACCACGGCGACGAGGAGCCGCCCTATTGGCCGCGGTTCGGCCGCGAGCTGCACGCGTACGGCGGGCTGCTCCACCGCGCGCACCTGGCCGACATCACCGGAGACGAGCCGCCCGCCGACGAGCTCACCGGCCGGATCCCCGCTGAGATCCGGGCCGACTTCGAGCTGCGCCGCCTGCGCAACCACGTCGTCAACCTGGAGGCCCTGCGGCTGCTCGCGGAAGGCGTCGTCGACCCGCTGCTCATCACCGCCGACGACACGGCCGTGCATTCGGCGGGCTCGGTCGAGCAGGGCTGGCTGCGGCACTGGGCCCGGGCCCTCGATCCGGCCGGCACCCTGCTGATGTACCCGGGCGCGGACGAGGTCGGCGCGGTGCTGGTCGCCCGCGCGCTCGCGGCCCGGCACGGCCGCCCGATCCGCATCGGCGTGGTCAGCGGCGACCCGGCCGGGCTCGACGTCGTCGCCGCCTACGAGAACCTGCCGGCCGGCGCGGGCGCGCGACGGCAGATCCTCGCCGCCGGCGCCCAGGTGGTTTCCGCGGACCAGGACGCCGACGTCGCCCTGGTCCTGCATACCCCGGACCCGGCCCGTACCGACTGGTTCGGCAACCCGGCCGGTCCGGACCCCGCGGCGGTCGCGGCGACGGTTCGCGCGGTCCGCGAGTCCGTCGTCCCGGTCGCGCTGGCGGACGTCCGTCACACCAACGGCGGCGACCCGGACCTGATCACGGCGCTGCAGGCGGAAGGCCTCGTGGACGGTCTGGTGGCCTACGGCGGCTGGAACACCGCGGGCAACACGATCGGCTCGGTGGTCGCCGCGGCCGTGGCGACCGTCGTCGGGGACAGGGAGCACACCCTCGACCGCACGGCCGCCCGCCGCCTCCTGCTGCACCGCCTCACCGAGGACTGCGGCTACCAGGCCGTCGTCCGCGCCACCGGCCCCGACGCCGCCGCGGCCCGCGAGCGGCTCCAGCCGATCCTGCACGGGTTCGATCCGGACTGGACGATCGAAGACGTCACGTTCCCCTGGAACCGATCCTTCGAGATCGACTTCACGCTGGTACGGCGGGGCGGCCCGCACAATCGCTCGGCTCATTTCAGAGATCGCCTCAGAGATCGCTGACGATCAAGTAAGCTCACCCGAATTCGGGGGCTTGATCAGTCAAATTCGTCGTGCCTGTTGGAGGACGATCGTGAACGGGGAAACGAACATGAGCCCGGAGGTGCGGCGGCTCGGATCGCCTGGCCTGGTCAGGCAGTCGGACCTGCGGGCCGCGCTGACCATGCTGGCCGCAGGTCCGGCCGGGCTCGTGATCACCGGGGGCGCGGGGGCGGGCAAGAGCGCCCTGGCTCGCCAGGTGCTCGGGCGGCTTCAGGCCGATGGCTGGGGAGCGGCCGCCGTGGTGGGCCGATGGTCTCCGCAAACGCTGTTCCGAGGTGTCACAGAGGCCTTCTTAGGTTGGGGCGAGGAGCTCTCCCCGGAACAAGCGCGCATCATAGGGACCCTCGGCCTGGCTCCGTCGGACGACGCCATGTTGGACACGACCTGCCAACTCCTGAAGAGCTTCCCCCTCGTCCTGCTCTTCGACGACCTGGGCCAGAACCTCGGCGGCACGGGCTACCTGGATCCCGGCTTCGGCGAGGTCTTCGACCGACTGTGCCAGGCCGCCGACCGGGGCCGGGTGCTGGTGACCAGCCGGACGCCGCTACCGCCGTCGACCGCGGGCAACCGGCTCGGTGTCCTGCGGCTCGACCCTTTGGACCTCACCGCGGGAACCGAGCTGGCAGCCGGACTGCCCTTCCTGTCCACAGTGGATCCGGCCACCCGCGAGCGAGTGGTCCGCGCGACCGCGGCGCATCCACGGTCCCTGCAACTGGTCGACGCCTGGCTGTCCGCAAACCCCGAGAGTGCGGGGGCGCGGCTCGCGGCCGTGACTCAGGGGGCCGCACCACTCGACCTCATCATGGGCGAGCTGACAGGGCAACAGCGAGAGACCCTGCTCCAGGCCGCGATCTCCACCTTCCCCGTCACCGCGTACGACCTGGCCGTCGCCTGCGACACCAGCAAGCCGGACCGGAGGGAGCGCCCGAAGCCCAAGCGGGCGGCGCTCGACAGCGTGCAGGCCACCGCGGCCCGGCTCGCCGAGCTCGGGCTGCTCAACGCGTGGGAGGGGTGGGACGGGGACACCGTCTACTTCGCCGACCGCTGGATCGCGGAGATGCTGGCGCCGCACCAGGGCCCGGCGATCGCCGACCGTCACGAACGCGCCATGAACATGCACTACAGCCGGACGCACGGCGACGGCACGTTCGACGACTACGTCGGGGTCTGCCGGCACCTGGTAGCGGTCGACGGGATGGGTGACCTGACACACTTCGTCCTCGCCGTCATCGAGAGCCTGGAGCCAGACTTCGAGTACGCGGGGATGGCGCTCCTGGGAGAGATCGCGCCGTACGTGTCGGCGGCCAACGGCCATCACCGTCCCATCCGTGACAATCTGGTCGCCATGTTGATCCGGCACAACTTCCCGCGCGCCGCGCGAGAGGTGGCCGAACGGTCGCTGTCCGCCGTCAAGGAGTGGGCCGTCACCCACCCGCAGCGCGACGAGGCCAGGTTCTGCCTCGGCGCCGCGTACGACACCTGCGGCCAGGCCCGGTTCGCCGACGGCCAGTTGGTGGCGGCCGAGGCCGTGCTCACGGTCGCGGTGGACATCTACCATGAGCTCGCGGCCGAGCACCCGACCTTCATGGAAGCAGACCAGCGGCTCGCCGACTCGTTGCAGCACCTCGGCGAGGTGTACCGCGCGCTCGACCTGCCGGAGCACAAAGACAAGGAATACGAGATCTGGGCCGAGTGCTCTGCGATCCGTACCCGGCTCTTCCAGGCGAATACGAGCCCGGAAACAGCCATGGAGGCCGGCCTGGCCTTCCGGCGCCTCGCCGACCTGGCCAAGGGCAACGGCGATCGGGACAACGCGCTGAAACTGCTGAGCACCCGCCTCGCGATGACGGAGGCGATGGCGGACATGTATCCGTACGATGAGGAGCTCGCCGCGGAACTCGCCGGCGCGAGGGAGGACGTCGCCGCGCTCGACGCCTACACCACCGACGGTCCTGAACGGGTGGGGCATCTCGACGGGGAGGCCGGCGTGGCGACGGTCATCGGGATCCTGAGGCAGGGGCCGTTCGCCTTCAATCAGTGGCGCGCCGACAACGCGGAGGAGGAACTCGATCTTTCCGGCGCCGATCTGCGCGGATTGGACCTCGACAAGATGGTCTTCGCCGGTGCCAACCTCGCCGGCGCGGATCTGTCGCGAGCCTCCGCCCGCGGCGCCATCTTCTCCGGCGCCGACCTGACCGGCGCCAATCTGGCCGGCGCCGACCTCACCAGGGCGGGGTTCGGCTTCAGCGAGATGGTCAACGCGACCATCGCCTTCACTCGGCTGGGCAGTGCGATGATCCAGCCGGCGACCTTGACCGATGCGGTATTCACCGGTGCGATCCTCGACCACACTTCGTTCCGTGAGTGTGATCTGGACGGTGTCGACCTGCGGGGATGCGACCTGAGCACGCTGGATCTCAAGCGCTCCGGCCTGGACGGCGCGATCACCGGCATGCCGTAGCACCGCCTGGTGACGGCGGGATCGCCGCCCGGTCTCTCGCTACGGACCCCGATCCCGCGGCCGGTGCGCCAGAAATATCGACCTCCAGCATCGCCGCGGTGGTCTCGCGGGTGCTGCGGCGGGACGGTGGCGGCCTTCACGCGTCGTCGAAGTCGGCTTCGAGCTGGTAGGCGACGTGCCCGCCGAGGTCCTGGTCGGGATGGTTGTACCGCAGCGTGGTGGCGATGCTGGCGTGCCGGGCGGCGGCCTGCACCTTGTCGGGTGCGATGCCCAGGGCGAAGGCGTGGGTGATGTACGTGGAGCGCAGCATGTGCGGGTGCAGCTCCGCGGCGCGCTCGGCAGGGATGCCGCCCAGCCGGGCGGCCTCGCGCAGCGCGTCACGGGCCCACCAGCGGTCGATGGGCCACCCGTCGCGCTTGCTGAACAGCAGCTCGGTGGCGGCGCGGCCGGTCAGCAGCGGTTTGAGCAGCTCCGTGGCCAGCGTCGGCAGCGGGAGCAGTTCCTCCATGCCGCCCTTGTTGCGGAAGGAGACGGTCAGATGCCGGACGCCGTGGAAGTCGACGAGCGTGCGGATGTCGCCCACGGTCAGCGAGAGGAGCGAGCCGCTGCGGGTTCCGAGCCCGGCCAGCATGGCCACCGCGGCGGCCGCGTCCGGGCGGGTCTCGGCGAGCGTGCGCGCCCCTTCACGCACCTGCCCGGCCTCCATCTTGGACAGCGGGAACGTGCGGCCCCCTCGGGGCGTGGGCGGCGGCTCCACGTACATGGCCGGGTTGTGGTCGTTCGCACGGCGGCGGTGGGCGTACTTGAAGAAGGAGCGCAGCGTGGTGATGCGCTTGGCGACGGTGTTGGCCGCCAGCGGGGTGCCGGGCTCGCGCACGCCGTGGCGCAGCCGTCCGTTCAGCGCGTCGTCCTTGTAGGCCTGCAAATGGTCCTCGGTGACGGCCAGCAGCCCGGGCGGTCGTCGTTGGCCGTCCAGCGTGTTCAGCCAGGCCAGGAACCCGGACAGGGCGGCCAGGTAGGTGCGGCGGGTCTCGGCGGTCTTCAGGCTCTGCAGCCAGGTCGCCGCCGCGTGCCACGCGACCGGGTCGAGAGCGTCGACGCGGTCGACGTCGTGCCCGGCCACCTCGCCGCGATCGCCGCGGTGGCGGCGCGGCGACAGCCCGGCGATCTCGCCGACGCTGCGCACCAGCGCTCTCGGCGGCGGCGCGACGTCCTGGTCGGGTACGCGCATGGCGGGCGCGGGCAGGCCGGGTTCCGCCGTGGCGTGGCCGGTGGGGCCGTGCGCGGCGTCGCCGGGCCGGAGGATCGCCGAGGGCTGCAACGGTTCGGCGGGGTCGGGGCGGCGGTGGGTTGGGTGGTGTTCGCCGGCGGCGTCGTTCGGGGTCATGGCATGTTCACCCGCCCTACCTGGAGCATCTGGCGATCCTATATTGATGATCGTTTCTGGTGCACGTCGAAGGCCAAGCGGTCACCATGATCTGAACCTCTCCCGGCCACTCTAATAATAGAGCACGCGCTCCGAAATGAGGTATCTTGTGAGTTACCCATTCTGACCGGAGCCATTACCAAAAGTAATGAGGCCGCGGCAGGACAACAGCGATCTGGGACAGGAATTCCATGCGAAAAGGGTTAGTCAGCGCTCTCCTGGCGGGTGTGATGCTCGCTACCGTGACCACCACGGCCGCCTCGGCCAAACCGGACCCCCAGCCGGCCGCCCCCGCCCCGGTCAGCTGGGCGGCGTGCGGCGACCATGGCGGCGAGTGCGCCACGATCAAGGTGCCGGTCGACTACGCGACCCCCTCGGGCCCGACCCTTGACCTGGCGATCGGCCGGCTTAAGGCGCTCAATCCAGCCAAGCGGATCGGCGTGCTGATCGTGCACCCCGGCGGGCCCGACGCCTCCGGGATCAACCCGTTCATCCTCCGCAACGCCATCCCCGCCGAGAGCGCGCTGCGCCAGTACTTCGACCTGGTCAGCGTGGACCCGCGGGGCGTCGCCCGGAGCAACCCGATCCAGTGCGACCGGGACCTGGTGGAGCAGATGCCGGCCACCTACCCGGCCGACAAGAGCGAGTACGAGGCCTGGCTGGCCTACAACGCGAAGCTGTCGCAGAACTGCCGCGAGCGCACCGGCCCGGTGTTCGACCACGTGGACACCACGAGCGCCGCCCGTGACGTGGACGCCATCCGCGCCGCACTGGGCGAACGGCAGATCAGCTTCTTCGCCATCTCGTACGGCACCCAGGTCGGCCAGCAGTACGCGGAACTGTTCCCGCGCAACCTGCGGGCCATGGCGATCGACTCGAACATGGACCACAGCATCACCTCCGCCTTCCGCTACCTGCAGACGACCACCGAGGACTTCGAGGGCTCGTTCAAGGCGTTCGTCACGTGGTGCGGCGAGACGCAGGCCTGCCCGCTCAACGGCGAGAACGTCACGGCGATCTGGGACGGGCTGCACCGCAAGGCGGCCGAGGGGACGCTGAAGGACCCCTCCACCGGTGATCCGATCACGGCCGAGCAGCTGCGCATGTTCCTGTTCGACGGCATGTACGACCCGGCGGGCAGCTGGTTCGAGGTCGCGACGACCCTGAAGGCCCTCGATGCCGGCAAGCCCGCCACCCTCCGCGCCTTCGCCCTGCCGAAGGCGGAGACCGTCAGCTACGCCTACCCGGCCATCTGGTGCTCCGACTGGAAGTGGCAGATCAGCAGCTTCAGGGAGCTCGACCAGTACCGCAAGGCGCTCGAGGCGCTCTACCCGCACACCAAGCTCTCACCGTTCTGGTCGGACGTCGTCTACTGTCTGGGCTGGCAGGGCAAGGTCACCAACCCTCAGCACCGGCTGGACATTTCGGGGGCCCCGCCGGTCCTGCTGCCCAAGGCCCGCCGCGACGTCGGCACCCCGGCGGCCTGGAACTACGCCGCGGCCGCGCAGATCCCCAACGTGAGGATCCTCGAGTACGACGGCGTGGGCCACGGCCAGTACCGCAACAGCACCTGCGCCCGCAACCACATCGAGACCTACCTGACGAGCCTGAAGCTGCCGCCGAACGGCACGCACTGCGCTCCCGAGTACCCCTCGCAACCGCCTGCCTCCGTGCGCCGCCCCCAAGAGGAGCGACCGCTCTCGGTGACCGGCCGACCCCTGCACTGAACTGGTTGACGTCGAATCAGGAGTTTGACATGTTCCGCAAATCTCTGTCGGTTGTGCTTGCGACGGCCTCCGTCATGGCCCTGCAGGCGCTCGCGTCAGCGCCGGCGAACGCGGGCGCGTACGGCTGCACTGGATCACTGGTGCGCAGCTGGCCCCTGCCGCTGAAAGACGCGATAACCAAAAAGACCTACTACCGGAGTGACATCAAGCTCTACTACGACGCGAGAACCGGCTGGAACTGCGCCGTCCTCGCCAAGCGTCCCGGCCTCGCGCGGTACGGCGTGCGCACCCCGATGGACATCTATATGGAGAACGACCTCATGGCCGACGACTACGTGAAGAACGTGAAGGGCAAGAGGGACTCCGATGGCGGGAGCTTCAAGTACTACGCGGGTCCGGTGAAGGTCTACGGCAAGAACCTCTGCGTGACCATCAAGGCCCAACACAGTGACGCCGAGGACAACGGCGGCAAGCCCACGTACAACGGCCGTCTCTGGCTCCTCAGGGTGGCTTGCCACTGAACCACCGATCCGGCCTGCGGGCGCGGTCGGTGGCAGCCTGGCCCCGGGGACATCCGTGAGATCATTTCCTACGATCAGCCCGGCGGCGTCGAGGCGTGAGATCGAAAGGTTGCGGACATGCTGCGTACACATCCGGCCGTTCTGGCCGCGGCAATCGTCGGAGCTTCCCTGCTGTCCACGCTCAACCCGCGACCTGCCGTAGCCGCCTCCGCCCTGACCTGCTCGGCGGTCGTGCCGGTGTACGGCATCGATGGCGGGGGGAAACTGCGCTGGTACGGCCACCGCGCCGGCGCCTCCGGCGAGGATTCCTGGGTCGCCGACAGCGGCAAGGAGATCGGCTACGGCTGGAACACGCTGGCCAAGGTGTTCTCCGGCGGCAACGGCGTGATCTATGCGGTCGACGGCGACGGGGACCTGAGATGGTACCGTCACCTGGATCCGGCGACCGGTGAGCGCGGCTGGGCTCCCGGCGAGCGCACGGTCATCGGCCACGGCTGGGGCGACTTCGTCGACATCGCGTCGGCCGGTTCCGGGGTCATCTACGCCCTCGACAAAGCAGGCGACCTGCACTGGTACCGCCATCTTTCGCCGACAACCGGCGAGGCCCAGTGGGCACCGGGGAGCGGCAAGGTCATCCGCTCGGGCTGGACAGCGATCACCACCCTGATGACCGGACGCGACGGCACCCTGTACGGCGTGAACACCAAGGGACACGTCCGCTGGTACGACCACACCGATCCGGTCGCGGGCGGCACCACCTTCGGCCCGGGCACGGGACTGGTGGCCGGCGAGGGCTGGCAGGATTACCGCAGCCCGTCCGGCGCCGGAGCGGGAGTCGTCTACGCACTCGACGCGTCCGGCCGGATGTGGTGGCAGCATCATGCCGACCCCCTCGCCGGGGCACCGGTCTGGCAGGACCGCCGCCCCTTGAAAGAAGGATTTACCTCCTTCACCACCCTGTTCGCCGACGCCACCGCCTGCTCGCCGGGACAGTCCTTCACTGGTTACTCCCCCGGCGGATCCGGCCAGAGCCTCTACTACAGCCAAGGCCGGGTCGGCGCTGTCCTGACGGAAGGCGCCCGAACCGCCGTCACCTACGGCCGGCAACGCAAGTTCGCCGAGACAACGACCGAGGCGACCGTCTCGACCCGAGCCTGGGTCCGCCTGCTACCCGGCCCGTGGTCACCCTCGGCGCCATGGGCGGCCTCATGGCCGGCGGCCAACATCGCCAGGACCGACGAGGATCTGCTGGACATCGCCACGCAGTACCTCGCGGATGCCCCCTCCAAGGTCCGCGACGGCCTGCGCTACGCGGGCGACGCCCACTACGGCCCCTTACTCCCGGACGGCACCCGGGAAGAGGGCTCGGACTTCAACGACTACCTCGGCCTCACCTGGACCTACGACGACAAGATCGACCCCCCGGAAGCCCGCCAGTTGGAATCGCTGGACTGTTCCGGTTTCGTCAGAATGGTCCTTGGCTACCGCGGCGGATACCCCCTGGGCATCGGCGACACGCTGAGCAAGTCCGCACTCCCCCGCCGAGCCGTACAAATGGCCGATGAGAACGCCCCGGGGGTCACCGTGGTCGACGGTGGAACGGCCAAACCCACGTCCTACGCGGAGCTGCAGACGGGCGACCTGCTGTTCTGGGACGCCAGCACGGACGACGGCACAGCCCTCGACCATGTCGGCATTTATCTGGGAATCGACTCCACCGGCAAACACCGGTTCATCTCCAGCCGCAAAACGGTCGACGGTCCTACGCTGGGCGACGAAGGCGGCCCCTCGACCCTCGACAGCGCCACGCTCTACGACCACTCATGGCGCAAGGCCAAGCGCGCCTGACCTCTGCGGTCCGTTACGAAGTCGCAGCTGGGCCGAGGGCCGGCCGTACGTCGATGACCCGCATGCCCGCAGCCAGCGCCGCGGCCGCTCCCTCATCGGTGTCCTCATAGGCCACGCAGTGCGCCGGGTCGACCTCCAGCCGCTCGGCGGCGAGCACGTAGACATCCGGAGCGGGCTTGCCGTACCGGACATCGTCGCGGGTGACGACCGCGTCGAACAGCGGACGCAGGCCCGTGGCCCGCAGCCCCTCCTCCACTCCGCGCCGCGAGCCGCCCGACGCCACCGCCAACGGCACCCGCCCGTGGTGGGCTCGGGCCACGGCCGCCACCGGCTCGTGCGGCTCCACCACGCCGACGAGCCGGCTGTAGGCGTCGAGCGCGGCAGCGCGCACGGCGGCGTGGTCGAACTCCCGTCCGGTCTCCGCCGTCAGCTCGGTCATCAGGGCATCAGCGGGTAGTCCGGTGCGGGCGCGATACCACCCGGAGTCGAGCTCGATGTCCCACTTCCCCAGCGCCGTTCTCCAAGCGCTCTCGTTGGCGGCGGCCGTGTCGAGGAGGGTGCCGTCACAGTCGAAGATCAGAGCGGCGTACGGTGGATCCGGGTTGAGCATGGGCACACCTGCGAGTCGGGGGACACGATGCCTGCTCCAGCTTAGAGGGGCCAACGCGATGAGATGAGGCGCCCGCTCGGTGTCAGAGCGTCATGAAGTGCTCGCTCTCCGGTCGCTGGGGGTCTGGAAGCCGGTGAGGCCGGGTGTGTCGTCCGTGGTCAAGACGATCTGGTTGAGCAACAGCCCGGCTTCACGAGGCGCCAGCGAGATCGTGTGCTCCCCCGGCCCGAGCGCCAACGCGGCCGCGGCGACGCTCGTGCTGCCGTACCAGGTCTCGAACCCGGTCTCCGGCCCGGACTTGTTCGACTGGTATCTCCACCGCCCATCGACGAGCACGTGGTAGGAGTCGGCGTCGGCGTTCGGGTTGCTCGTGTTGACGAACAGGTAGTACGTGCCACCGGTCCGGATGTCGACGGTGAAGTCGAGCCGCGGTGGTGCTCCCGCCGCGGAGCTCCCGTTCACCTTCTGCGTCGGGCCGGCCCCGAACAACGCCTCGGCCTGGGCCGCCGAGGTCGCCAGCCACTGCGCCTTCGCACCGGCGTCGGCCGGCGGGACGGCCTGGAGACCGTTGCGGGCCAGCGCCCAGCCGTGCGTCCCGTTGTTGCTGTCGACCGCGTTGGCGAAAGCACTCTTCTCCAACGCGTCGGCCGCGTCGAAGACGACCGAACCGTCCCGCTCCAGATAGGCGCCGACCGGCGCCCCCGCGGCCCTGCCCACCGTGACAGGCACCACCCATGCCTCACCACGACCGGCGGTGACGGAGACCTCGGCCGTCCCGACCCGGTGTCCGGTGACCCGCACCTGACCGTTCTGCACCGCGACCGTCACGGCGGTCTCGTTGTCGGAGGCCGCGGACACCACATCCCGCACGCCCTCGACCGTGCTCGTCTCGCCTGCCGACGTCCGGATCGCGGGCAGCCGGCGCAGCTCCGGCATCGTGTCAGGACGAGGCGCCACGGTGGCCCTCTGGGGTGCGGCGATGTTGTTCGGGCTCTCGGGCGGGCCGACGAGGCCGTCACCGACCGAGCCGGCGCGGGTCTCGATGATGATCCGGTCGAAGAGGATCGCCGCGTCCGAGCGGTAGACCACGAGGTCGTGCCACCCCGGCGTGGTCACCTCGACGGTGAAGTTCAGGGGTTCGATTCCGTGCATGACGTTGAATCCCCAGGTGCTGGTGCTCGTACCGGCGACGGAGTTGCCGCGCAGCAGGCTGGGGACCTGGTCGTCGAGTCCGATCGCCGTGCGCGCGGTTCGCGGCGTGCCGTCGTCCTCTGTGCCTTCGTTCAGCGTCGGAATCCGGTAGAAGGTCCCGGTGAACCTCCCGGTGGAGGTGAAGTAGACCCGGTATCTCAGGCGGGCGGTTGCCTCGAAGCCGGAGTCGACCCGGGCCGCGATCTCCGGGAAGCTGCCCATCGACGCCCCGCGCTGCCCCACGCCCTCAAGGGGGGCCCACCGGCTCCCGTCGGCGCCGCGCACGTTCTCGGAGAAGTGCTCGGCCTCGATGGCCACGTAACCGTTGGCCTCCAGGTGCGCCGGCTCGGCGACCCGGCGCAGATCCACGGCTGCCCGCTCCGCGTCGACCGTGAACGTCGCGACCGGGTCGCCGGTCTTGGCGCCGTCGACGGCGTTGAAGACTTTGATCGTCCCCGCCGTGGCCGGGTGGTTCCTGGCGACCGTCACCGTGACGCGTTGCTCCGTCGCGGTCGTGCCCGAGCGCCGGGAAAGGGCGATCCACGGAGCGTCCGCCTCGGCGACCCACTCCTGCGGGTCGGCTACGTCGTCCCGGGAGAACACGTCGAAGAACCGCTTGTCGTCGGGCGCGGCCGAGTTGAACCTCAGCGTGCCCCGGCCAGGCTCCCTGCTCCCCTCGGCGGCGGCACCCACCGCATCGGCAGGTGTGGCCACCCGGGCATACCGGTCGTTGGTGAGCATGACGGCGCCCTCGTTCGGGAAGCCTTCGGGATGGCTGTGGCCGATGGCGTGGTCCCACTTGCCGCCGCTGATCGTGTTCCAGTAATCCTCGTCGGTGAAGATGCGCTCACGGGCCTGCTTCGAGAGCAGTTCGTAGCTTCCCGCGCTGGCGTAGCGGCCCTGGGCGGCGGCGAGCTGGTTCTTCCAGTAGTAGCCGATCTGCTCTGCCATGTTGCGGTAGGACCGGATCCGGTGGAGCACCTGTTGATAGAACGCGGAGCGATAGCGCGGGTCGAGCTTCGCGGAAGCATCCTCGAGAATCGCCACCAGCTTGCCGGACTCGTTGATGTAGCGCTGGAGCTCGTCCCCGTCCGAGGTGGCGCTGAACGGGAAGACCTGACCGTTGTGGATCCTTCCCGAGTTCGCGTTGGACGAGTTGATCTCCCCCCAGAACTCGGCGCGCTTGGTGTTCTCGAGCGCATCGAACCTTTCCAGCGCGTCGGCGACCACGGCCGCGTTGGCGCCCCTCAGCCGGAAGTCCCGCTGCACGTGCTCGGTGAGGAACCTGCTCGCGATGTTCGTGTCGTCATAGCCCTTGACGTCCCACGCGAGCTTGGCGAACAGGTCGAGCTTGATCTCGCCGGGCTTGATGTCTCCGACGTTGAGGATCCAGTAGCGCCCCGCACCGGAACTCCACGCCCGACGCAGCTGCTGCACCATCAAGGACATCGGCGTCGAGTTCAGCCACAGGTAGCTCTTCGGCTCACCCCAGTAGGAGATGTGGTAGTAGACGCCGTTCCCGCCGGACCGGGCGGCTTCGTTCCGGGTGGGCACCTGGCGCAGATAGCCCTGGTTGTCCTCGGCCCACATCAGGGTCACGTCGCCGGGGATGTGGTCCTTCAGCCCGCCGTTGTAGAGATCGTTCATCTCCTTGTAGGGGATGAACACCTGCGGCACGGCGTCGACGCTGCCGTAGACCGCGGCGATCAGCTTGCGCTGCTCGCGGATGACGTCGGCCAGCATCTCGATCTTGTCCTTGAACCCGTACGGGTTGCCGGGCGTGAACACCGGATCGCTGTCGTGCACACCGCGGATGCCCAGGGCGAGGATGTTCTCGAAGGCGGCGTTGGCGACCACCCGCTGGCGCCAGTACTCCAGGATCGCGGGCTTGTTGATCGAATAGTCGAAGGCCGCCACGGCGTCCGGGCCCTTGATGTCGAGCGCGTCCTTGTTGCGGGCGTACCACTGTCGCCACTCGCCCTCGTTGTTGCGCAGCATCAGCTCCGCGTGGGAGGAGGATGCGACCACGCCGAACGCTGCCGCCTCGCGGGCGTTGATCGGGGTCCCCTGGTCGTACGTCCCGGTGTCGGTGACCGCGTTGAACGCCGTCGAAGCCAGATGCATCGCCGGCCAGAGCGTGTTCAGCCCCAGCCGCAGCATCAGCTCGTAGACGTGCCGGTAGTAGTTGACGTCAGGCGTGCCGTTGGCGGTGGGGAACTTCTTCTTCGCCCACGCGACGGTGCGTTCTTCGTCGTTGACGAAGATTCCGCGGTACTTGACGTCCGGCCCGTCGTCGGCCCGGGTCTTGCCTGAGACCTTGATGTCGTCGAGCTTTTTGACCGGTACGTCGCTGTACCAGTACCACGGCGAGACGCCGATCTCCTCGGAGATCGAGTAGATCCCGTAGATCGTCCCGCGGGCATCGCTGCCCGCGATCACCAGTGCGTTGTCGACCCCGGGGACGGGGTTCTTGATGGTCTTGGTCGCGTACGCCTCCCACCTGCCCTTGATCCCGGCGGCCTCCGCGAACTTGCCGGCTCCGACGATCCCGTCGATCAGCCGGCTCTGACCGATCTGGCCGACGATGATCGCGGTCTTCTGACCCGCGGCCCCGGTCAGCAGGGCCGGGAGCTTGCTCCGGTCGGCCTTCGCCAGCCGCGCCTCCTTGGCCGGCTCATCGTCGGCGAACAGGCTCTGCACCTCACCGGGATCGATCGCCCCGGTCACCATGGCGACGTCCTGGCGCAGGTCCTGAACCGCGCGGCGCACCTGTTTGTAGTCCCGATCGGCGTGATCGCCGGCATAGGACGGGTCGATCAGGATCGGAGCGGTCGTACGGCCGTTGAAGATGGTGAAGTCGGTCGATGCCGCCTGCGCCGGCGTCACCCCGACCGACGTCAGCGACGCGGCCAGCAGAGCGCCGGCCGTCACAGCCGCGTACCACCGCCTGGCCCGACCCGAGATATCGCGCTCGTCGTGCTGCACACCTCGACCTCTTTGCCCGGGCTGCGACACTCCGCGCTCCTCTCGTCCGAGACGTCATCGAGTGGCCGGCATGATCGCAACGTAGGTACCTTGCGACAAGTTCTGCAAGGTGTTGCCAAAATTTCCACTCTCGTGGCTAGATGCGTTCGTGGAGCCCACCATCTTCGACGTCGCGCAAGCTGCGGGCGTGGCCGCGTCGACGGTCTCCCGGGCGTTCAACAAGCCCGGCCGGGTCAACGAAGCGACGCGACAGCGGATAGTCGCCGCCGCCGCGCAGCTCGGCTACCAGCACAGACCGCAGAACCGCGCTCTTCCGGGTCTACGCCACCGCACCATCGCCATGGTGCTCTCCGACATCACCAATCCCCACTTCTTCGAGCTGATCCGGGGCGCGGAGCAGCGCGCGAAGGCGTCCGACGTCACTCTGGTGATCGTCAACGCCGAGGAGTCCCGGCGCATCGAGGAGAACCAGATTCGCGACCTGTCCGCCGGCGTGGACGGGTTCGTGCTGGCCTCCAGCCGACTCGACGACGAGGTCCTGCGCGACCTCGCCAAACTGCACCGGATCGTCCTGTTCAACCGGGAGCTGCCCGGGCTGACCAGCGTGACGTTCGACACCGGCGCCGGCTGCCGGCAGATCCTGGAACACCTGGCCTCGCTCGGGCACCAGAGCCTCACCTACTGCGCCGGGCCACCCAGCTCCTGGATAGGCGCGGCGCGCTGGGCGGCACTGAGCGCCGGGGCCGAAACGCACGGTCTGACGGCACACCGGATCGGTCCGTACGCCCCCAACGTCGCAGGCGGCGGGGCCGCCGCCGACGGAGCACTGCGCACCGACGCGACGGCGGTCGTGGCCCACAACGACCTCCTGGCGATCGGCATCATCCGGCGCCTCGCCCAGCGCGGTGTTCGAGTCCCTGCCGACATCAGCGTGATCGGGTTCGACGACATCTTCGCCGCCGACTTCGTCCATCCCTCGTTGACCACCCTGGCCGGGCCCGGCTCGCACGCCGGCCGGCTCGCGGTGGAGCCTTTGATCGAGCAGTTCGCCGCACGATCACAACGCGAGGGCGAGGCGATCCGTCTGCCTACCGAACTGGTGCTTCGCGAGTCATCCGGCCCAGCGAAACGGCGCACCTGAGCGTCGGAGGCGTGTTGTCAAGCGAACCTGCTGGCCAGTCGCGTGAAGGTCGTTAAGGCACGTCAGGCATGTCGAGCATGGTGAGGTCCGGCGCGAAGGTTTCGAGCTGTGGAGAGGTGATCGATCAGCGAGGGGCGGTTGCGACGAGGCGTTGCAGTGCGGCGTGGCGGGTCGGCCCCATGTGGCCTTGCCGCCTGGCCGGCCATGGACACCGGCGTCGCCGACGTGGAGACCGACGAGGGCGCGGTTCACGGCCCATCCGCGGGCGCGGCGCAGGGCCGCGGCGTCCGGGGTCGGCTGGTAAGTGCCGTAGAAGCGGTCGACGGTGCCGTCCGCGGTGAGGACGTTGGCCGGATGCAGGTCGCCGTGGAGCCGTAGCGCCGAGCCGGCCAAGTCGGGCGCGGCGGCGGCGTCTTCCCAGACCGCGCGGACGGCGTCCGGGTCGGGGATCAGCCCCAGCTCGGCGGCCGAGGCGAGCTGTTGGGCGACCCACTCGGAGGAGCCGGCCGTCGGCCCTCCGCGCCCTCGCCTACGACCACGTGGACGCGTGAGCGAACCCCCCGCGGTACAGGGTGTGCATTGTGTACACGTATGGCGCACAGCGAAAGGGACCTGGCCGCCCCGGACGCGGCCGCACCCGAGACGGCAATCGGACAGCCGCCGGCGGAGCGAACTGGGTATCCGTGAGGCGCGCGAGCAGCTCGCCGACGCGCCCGCTACCTGGCTGAGATCACCTACCCGACCAAGCACCGCACCCGCATCGCCGCGGTGATGCCCGCCGACGCGGCCCACTCCCGAAGCCGCGCTGGCTACCGTCCTGTCCGCGCCTACCTCGCGACGTCCAGACCTGCCCCGCGAACGCCTGTACAAGGCCTTCGTAGGCCGTTGCCTTCTCCGGCGACCAAGGAAAGGCAGGCTGTGATATGATCATTTTGTCATGAATAGTCATGACAAATCCCAGCCTTGCGTGGTGCTCTCCGGCGACGCCGACAGCCCCGCCGCCCGCTTCGTCACCGCGATGAACTCCGGCGATCCCCAGGCTCTCGACCACATCTACGAGGACGACGCCGTCCTCGTCCCGGTCCCCGGCCACCCCATCACCGGCCCCGCCCGGCTCGCCGCCAACCGGCACCTGCAGAGCTTCGGGCTCCCGATCGAGGCCCGCCCGAAGCACGTGTACGTGTCCGGCGACATCGCCCTGCTCATCGTCGACTGGTCGATGCGCGGCACCACGCGGGACGGCACCGAGATCGACATGAGCGGCACCGCCACCGACGTCGTCCGCCGCGGCCCGGACGGGCAATGGCGCTACGTCATCGACAACCCCCACGGCACCACCTGACCAGGGCCCAAGCAGCGACAGCTCGGCCGCGCGCCCCTGTTCCGGCGAGGGCTCCGGAGGGGTCCGCCTGAACACCGCGGCGACGGCCGTCGCCGCGAGCAGCACGAGGGCGAGCCCGAACGCGAGCGCCGCCTCGGCGTTCGCGTTCGGGCCGCCGCCCAGGCCGTGCAGGAAGACGCTGCCGAGGACGGCGATCCCCGGCGCGCCGCCAGCCTGCTGGACGACGTTCAGCAGGCTGGCCGACCCGACCCCATGAGGACGGCGGCGCGCCAGGGGGCGGCGAAGAACGCGACGATGGCTATGCCATTCCCGGCCCCGCACACCAAGAGCGCCGCCAGCAGCGGCCGCGGGTTCGCGCCGGAGGAGCACGGCGCCGAGCATCGGCCCGAAGACCACCGACAGGCATGACGGGCCCGATGACGCTCATGGCCCTGGCCAGCTCGGCGCCGGCGAACATGCCCAATCGCCTGCGGGATGATTAAGGCGGCGGCCATGCCTGGCGTGCACGTGCACAGGCGGCACGCCCTCGCGGCGCGGCGCGCCCAGCAGCAGTGCGCGGTGCTCGGCTGCCGCAAGCCGTCCCGGCAGATCGTGAAGCGCTGGCAGGGCGACAACGCCCTGATGGTGACAGCTCCGTCCCAAAAAAGGGCCACGTTCCCGGCCTGTCGGTCACGCCCCGCTACAGCGCCCCGACCTGGACCGCAATCGTAGATACTTGCACCGAGGAGGAGGTGTATGACTGCTGTCACACGTCTAGTGACGTTCGTCGACGTCGATAATCAGGCGGCTGACACTATCTCGGTGTCGGCGCGTCACGAGGCGGAGCTCGTCGACGGAACCCGAGTACTGCTGCTGAATGACAGAGGTTGGGGCTCATCGCAAAGCTGGGCCGCGACGTCGGTAGCAGACGTACAAGAGACGACGCGCGCGGTGGTTGGGCCCGATGAGCCGTTCGGTGGCCGTTCCCAGGAAGACATGGAAGCCGACCATTGGGCCTCGCTCCAGCAGATCGCCCAGCGGCAGGGAGTCATTGTCGACGCGACCACGCTCAGGCAGTTGCCGCACGACGTCGTGCTCAGCCAACAGGTGCTCGCGCGCATCGGTGGCAACCCAGACAATGCCTCCGGCTGAGCCGGGCACCGTCAAGACCTCTACTTGGGTGCCGTTGAGCACTCTGCGATGAGCCGCCAAACCACTCTGATCTGGGATTTCTTTCGTTAAGAACGCCAGCGGTTCCCTATCATGCGGTCATCCGGTACAGGCGATCTGACCGTTCACAATGTTGGGCTGTCGCGAGCGAATTCATAGGCATGGAGCGTCCGCCGCTCAGCACCTCATGGATGAGTTGGTCGACCACTGGACGGTGCTCAGCGGTGAGGCCGGATTGGTCAACGCCAAGCAGTAAAGCACGCGCTTGGCCTTCGCGCTGCTGCTGAAGTACACACGCAGCACGGACGCTCCCTGCGCGGCCGGGACGGCGGACGAGGGCTGCAGGAGCGCGGCGAGCACCAGCGTGACCGCGGCGTACAGCCGATCTCGGGGCCGGGGTGGGATGGTGCGTGGCTCGTTCATGACGAACCACGCTTGCCGCGATCTTCGGTCTCGACCCGGCCCGGCACATCGCTGTCTACCTCGGCAACCCCGACGTCGGAGTGCGCGGCATCCACACCGCCATGTCACCGCCCTCGGCGGAGTCCCCAAGAACCAGAAGGCCACCCTGATCCCCCAAGCCAGCGACACTTTCTCCCCCTTGGCTGCAGCCCTTCACAGAAGCAACAATCTGTGAAGCGTTCTACGTGCGAAACGCGTAACGCTAAATATTTCGCGTTGCACTAACGCCAAAAATTTGATCTTGATGTAGATTGGCGGGCATGATCGAGGACGAGGCCGGACCGGCCGCGCCGCCGGGGGCGGCGCCCGGCGGCGAGCTACGCTGCGGCAATCCGGCCTGCGCCGAGCTGTGGACCACACCGGACGGACTGCCCCGGCCGCTGGAGTACGCCGGCGTCGGCCGCAAGCCCAAGCACTGCTCCCGGCGCTGCACCAACGCCGCCAGCAACGCGCGCAAGCGCTCCTCCGACCAGCGCCGCCAGCAACTGCAGGCCACCTTCGCCGCCACGGTGGCCGAGCACCGCCCCGCCCTGCACACCTACGCCGAGACGGTCAGCACCCAGCTGGCCACCGAGGTCGCGCTCCTGCAGCGCATCGAGAGCGAGCTGCTGGCGCAGGTCGCCGACCTGGAGGAGCAGCTCGAGGACGAGCGCTCAGCCGCGACCGCGGCCGAGCAGCAGGCCGCCGCCGCCGAGCAGCACGCCCGAGCGGCCGACCAGCGCGCCGCCTCGGCCGCCGAGCTGACCGAGGCCGCCGAACGCGCCGCGGCGCAGGCCCGCACGGCCCAGCGGCACGCCGACGAGCGGGCGCAGGACGCCGAACAGCGCGCCGACGAGGCAGAACGGCTGGCCATCGCTGATCGGGCGCGCGCCGATCAGGCCGACCACCTGCGTGCGGAGGCGGCCCGGCAGCACGCCGACGAGCTACGACAGCTGCGCGCCGGACACGACGAGACCCTGGCCCGGGAGCGGGAGCGGGTCTCCACCGCCGAACGTGAACTGGCCGCCCTGCGGGAACGCCACCACGCCACCGCTGAGGAAGCCCAGCGGCAACGCGAACGCGCCGACGGCGCGCAGGCCGCCGCCGAGCAGGCCCGCACCGAAACCGCCACGGTGCGCGCGCAGCTTGAGGCTGCCGAGCAACGCAACACCGACCTCACCCAGCAGGTGTTCCAGGCCCGCCACGCGGAAAGCGAAGCTCGCAACCTCGTGGCGGTCCGCAACAGCCGGATCGAGGCCGCCGAACGCGAACGGGACAACGCGCGCGCCGAGCATCGCTCAGCCGAACAGCGCGCCGAACAACTGCAGACGAACCTGAACCTGCTCCTGCAGAGGCTCCCCTCCCCCGCGGCCGAACCCGTCCCCCCGTCCCCCGCCGAACCCGACCCGGCCGGATGATGACCGACGGCGGAAGCACACCACCGGGCCGCGGGTGCCATCCCGACGATTCCAACGCCGAGCACGGACAACGGCATCACGCGCGTGGCCTGCCGGACGCCCGGCTGCGGGAGGAATTCACCTGGGCAGGCAGGCCGCTCGTCGCGTCCCTCACCGACGTGAGCGCAGTGTGACGACGGGGACGGCGCGCCGTGATGCTCTGTGTCCGGAGCGGCGATAGCCAGCCCGGCTACTCCGGACACGCCGCTGCCCAAGGCCCGCTGGCCGCCACGCTGTCGGCCAGTGCCTCAGGCCCTCCACCCGTGTCCCTGCGACCAGCCCCAAAGTAGCTGTGCGTAGTTGTGGTTATCCACGGGCTGCCGCACGATCATGGCGAGATGGAGGAGGCCACCTACTGGGCGGCGAAGCAACAAAGGGCAAGGGGAATATCCACTCCTTGCCACTACCAACCTATAGCGCATGGGGGGACTTGCCACAAGGCCCCGGTCGTACCCCACAATCACCCTTCGACACCGGAACGCACGGAGATCGGGGACTGCGGAATGCGCGTTGTGTTGGTGACCTACGGGTCGCGCGGGGACGTCGAGCCGATGACGGGGCTGGCGGTGCGGCTACGGGAGCTGGGCGCCGAGGTGCGGGTGTGCGCGCCGCCGGACTTCGCCGAACTGCTGGACGATGTCGACGTGCCGCTGACTCCCCTCGCCTGGCCGATCCGCGCGCTGGCAACGGGGGCGATCCCCGGAAAGGCGAAGGCGGGCCTGTCCGACATCTCCGCCGAGCTGACCGCCATGGCCTATGAGACGGTCGCCGGGGTGGCCGAGGGCTGCGCCGCGGTGGTGGCCACCGGCTCGTTCCCGGCCCTGGCCGGTACGCGCACGGCGGCCGAGAAGCTGGGCGTGCCCTATGTGTTCGCGTCCTTCTCCCCGTGTTACCTGCCGTCGTCGCATCACCCGCCTCTCCGCCGGCCGGGCCAGGTGATCCCCCCTGAGGTGACCGACAACCGGGGGCTGTGGAACCTGCACGCCGAGAACATGGAAGCCCTGTTCGGCGACACGATCAACACCCACCGGGCCTCGATCGGCCTGCCGCCGGTGAGCGGCGTCCGCGACCACGTCTTCACCGGCCACCCGTTCCTGGCGGCCGACCCGGTCCTGGGCCCGTGGCAGGAGACGCCGGAGCTCGACGTGACACAGACCGGCGCGTGGATCCGGCCGGACGGGCGCCCGCTCCCGGCCGGTCTGGAGGCGTTCCTGGCCGCCGGTCCAGAGCCGGTGTACGTGGGCTTCGGCAGCATGCTGGTGCGGGGCGCGAACGCGCAGGAGGTCTCCCGGTCCGTCATCGAAGCGGTCCGGACACAGGGTCGCCGCGTCCTGCTCGGGAGCGGCTGGGCTGACCTGGCCCTGATCGACGACCGGGACGACTGCTTCGTCGTCGGCGAGGTCAACCAGCAGGCGCTGTTCCGCCGGGTGACCGCGATCGTGCACCACGGTGGCGCGGGCACCACGACGACGGCGGCCCGTGCCGGGGCGCCGCAGGTGATCGTGCCCCAGGTCGCGGATCAGCCGTACTGGGCGGGACGGGTAACCGAGCTGGGCATCGGCACGGAACACGACGGTCCGACACCGACCGCCGAGTCCCTGTCGGCCGCACTCCAGATCGCCCTGGCCCCCGAGACCGGTGCCCGCGCGGCCGCCGTGGCCGAAACGGTCCGCACCGACGGGGCGGAGCAGGCCGCGAAACTTCTGCTCGACATGATCGGCCGGAGCGGTTCCGCAGGCTGATCCCCGAAGGTTACACAGGTAGGCACCCCGCCGGTTTGCGCGTGCCCGCGGCCGGGTCGGGGCAGGACGAGCATCGGAACGGAAAGTCCCGTCAGCGGAGCTCAGTTGAGCGGCTTGCCGCGACTTTCCGTTCGGATGCGCCTCGCAGGAGCGTTTTCGCAGGTCACGACTTGCGGCAGGGCGATGGGGCCGTAATGTGCGACGGCGGGGACTGCGCAGCCGGCCGGGGTCGGCTTCGGCGGTGATGCGGGCAGCATAGGCACGGTACGTTTTGCGCTCGGCCGGTCCGACGCCGTCAGCAAGGGCGGCGCTCTGCTCCAGCGCGGCCTGGTGGAGCGCGAGCGGATCTTGCGCTCGACCTGGTCGAGTCGCGGGTTGACTCCAAGGGCGTGACGATCCAGGTCTACCGGCCGGCCGGGCGCCCACGGTATGCAAGGGTCTGAAGTCCCTGACCACCGAACCACGCTGTCTTGACACCACAGGAGATGATCTTCAGATGCGCTACCTGGTTTCCGTGATCGATGACAAGAGCAATCCCGGCAGCACGGACAGGCTGCCTGCCATCAGCGCGTTCAACGAACGACTGATCGCCGAGGGCTACTGGGTTTTCGCGGGCGGACTCGCGGACACCGACGCCGCCACGGTCATCGACAACCGGGGCGAGCAGGCGGTGTTCAGCGACGGGCCTTTCGTGGAGTCGAAGGAGTACCTCGCCGGCGTCTGGGTGTGGGAGGTCCCCGATCTGGATGTGGCGCTCAAGCTCGCCACCGAGGCGTCGAAGGTCTGCGATCGGAAGATCGAGGTGCGGCCGTTCCAGTGAGCGACGTCGAGGGTTGATCATCCGGGCCCACCACGTCGAGTGGGCGCGGGTGGTGGCACCCTGACCAGGCGCTTCGGTCGCCAAGGAGGCAGCGGGCGAGGCGTTCACGACCGCCGTCGAGCGGTGGCCGGCCGACGGCCTGCCCCCAACCCGGGCGCGTGGCTGACTACCACCGCCAGCCACAAGGTCATCGACCGGATCCGGCGCGACGACAAGCACAAGGAGGCTCAGATGTCCTACGACGACGCCCTGCCCGAGCCTGTCGGCGCCATCGACGACGACCGGCTCCGGCTGATCTTCACCTGCTGTCACCCGGAGCTGGCGATGGAGCCCGCCTGGCGCTGACACTGCCCATGGTCGCCGGCCTGACTGTGCCCGAGATCGCCCGTGCTTTCTGAGGCAGGGCACCACCATGGAGCAGCGCATCACCCGCGTGAAAGCCAAGATCAAGGCGGCACGCATCTCCCATCAGATGCCGTCCGCCGACGATCTCCCGGCACGCGTCTCCGGCGTCCTGGCCGTCCTGTTCCTCATCTTCAACCAGGGCTACCTGGCCACCGGCCCCGTACGGCACGAGCCGACCACCGAGGCGATCCGACTCACCCGCCTGACCCGCGCACTCCTACCGCAGGACGGAGAAGCGGCCGGCCTGCTGGCGCTGATGCTGCTCACCGAGGCCCGCCGCCCCGCCCGGGTCTCGTCCGGAGGCGAACTGGTCCCCCTGGCCGAGCAGGATCGCAGCGCCTGGGACACGGAACTGATCGCCGAAGGCCATCGGCTGGTGCGCGAGCGCCTGGCCGCCGCCGGGGTGGCTCCGGGTCGATATCAGATCCTCGCGGCGATCAACGCCGTGCACACCTCCGCCCGCGACATGCGCGACACCGACTGGTCGCAGGTCCTTGCCCTCTACGACCAGCTCGTCCGTCTCGACCCGTCGCCGATCATCGCCCTCAACCGGGCCATCGAGCTGGTCGGCAACACCGGCGAGACCGCCTGCCTCATTTGCCGCCGCGCCTAACTGCAGTAGCGCCCGCGTTTGAAGAGCGCACTTGATACAGCGATGAAAGGCGACGCCGAACGCTGCACTATTGACATGTTCAGACGCCAACCCCTCTCGCCAAGCAATGGCGCAGGATTCGGAGGCGCCGGGTTGCGGCGGCCGTAGAGACGCGTCCTGTTGCCGACTTCCGGTTCGGCGTCGTCCTGTGCACCGCACTCGGATCCGTCCTTGCGGTGGGTGTCGTGCGTCGAGCCGCCCGGCCGCAACAGACCTTCGTCCGGGTCGCACTCGCGCCTGCTCTGAGCCACACGACTACATCGGCCAGGCTCCTGCTCGCAGGTGGTCATGTACTGGCCGCGGCGATCGTCATACCGGGCCTGACATGGCGATCCCGGAGAGCGCCGCGACATCTCCGGCGGTCGCACGCGGCTGAGAAGCGTGCGTAGGTGCCTCCACACCACCGTGGTCGGCACGCTAACGACACACACGCCGGAAGATCTCGACGAAATCTTTTGTGGGCGGTGTCGGATCGGGGCGGGGGTGTTCGTAGTGGGGGTGAGAGGCCGCCCAGGAGGGCGCCCCCGGTAACGGAAGGACGTTCCTCATGACTACCTTGACGGAGCCGAGCACGGTCACCACACGCCGCTCCAGCCGCCTGATGTGGGCGATCCTGGGGCTGGTGCTGCTTGCCGACGCCCTCGACGTGATCGATGCAACCGTCACGAACATCGCCGCCCCCACCATCGCCCGCGAGCTCCACGGCGGTGAAAGTCTGATCAAGTGGTTGGGAACGGCGTACATGCTCGCCATGGGTGTCCTGCTCGTGGTCGGCGGACGGCTGGGGGACAAGTTCGGCCAACGCAGGCTTTTCCTGATCGGCATGAGCGGGTTCACCCTGGCTTCGGCGGTCGCCGGGTTCTCACCAGACCCGGCCCTGCTCATCGCTGCCCGGGTTGCTCAGGGAGCGTTCGGGGCTCTGCTCATCCCGCAAGGCATGGCGATCATGACGAAAGCGTTCAGCCGCGACATGCTCGCCAAGGCGTTCGGGCTGTTCGGCCCGGTTCTCGGCCTCTCCAGTGTCGGCGGCCCGGTCCTGGCCGGATTCCTCATCAGCGCCGACCTGTTCGGTCTGTCCTGGCGCCCGATCTTCCTCATCAACATCATCCTCGGCGGCGTCGGGCTGATCATGGCCGTCAAGATCCTGCCACGGGACGACGACGCCGACCGGTCCACCGTCGTCGACGGCTGGGCCTCCGGCATGCTTGGGGTTACCATACTCGGGCTGCTGTACGGCCTGATCGAGGGCTCGACCAACGGCTGGGGCGTCATTCCGATCGTCTCGATCGTTGTCGGCGTCCTGTTCTTCGCTGCCTTCGCCTACCGTCAGCGCACCGCGACCCAACCGCTCATCAAGCCCTCGCTCATGAAGAACCGGGGTTTCACTTCCGGATTGCTCGTGTGCCTGGTCGCCGTCGCCGCCGGCACCGGCCTGCTCTTCGTGCTGTCGCTGTTCCTGCAGGAAGGGCTGCACGCCAGCCCGAGAGACACCTCGCTCGGCCTGGTGCCGCTCACCCTGGGGCTCGTCGCCGCCGGGTTCGCCGCCATGGGTGGCCTGGTCGCCAAGCTCGGTCGCCGGCTCGTCTTCATCGGCCTCACCGTCGACCTCGTCGGTTGCGGTTGGGTCCTGGTCCTCGTCGCTTACTCCGGGACGAACGTCAGCCTCTGGACGCTGGCTCCGGCGTTCTTCGTCATCGGCATCGGCATCGGCCTCAGCTTCGCCACGATCCCCGTCGTCGCTCTCGGCGACGCGAAACCTGACGAAGCCGGCAGCGCCAGCGGCTCGCTCAGCTCGATCCAGCAACTCGCATCAGCGATCGGCTCGGCCGCGATCACCTCGATCTTCTTCCAAGCCGCAACCTCCGGACTGGCCCACGCCATGAAAGTCAGTCTCATCGTCGTTCTGGCCGTCACCGCCCTCAGCCTCCCGGTCGTCACCCTGATGCCCCACAAGGCACCGTCCGAACCCCACCAGTGAGCAACCCGCCAAACGTGGCGAGGATGGCCGGCCGACAGGGGTACCCCCCAACCCGTCGGCCGGCCATCCTCGCCACGTGGCTGACCACCACCGCCAACCGCAAAGCGATCGACCGGATCCCCATCGACACCCCGCGCGCAGCGGCAGGTGTTCGGAGAGCAGCGCGATGCCCGGTGGCTGTGGGTCAAGACCGGCGAGCGCCGGCAGGGCCAGGAGCTGAACGCGGCCACGGCCGCGAAGGTCGACCAGTACGTGGCCGCGGTGGAGGCGTTCGCGGCGAGCAGCATCTGGACTACGTCGACGTCGCCGGCGTCCAGCAGGGAGTGCATGAGTTTCAAGCTCCCCCACAGCCAGATGTCCTTGCCGCTTCTCGATCGGCACCCGCCGCGGCCCGCAGGAGCAGGCCTTTCCGCGCACCGCGGTGGGGATTGAGGCGTGGGCCACCGGGCGGTGCTCAGGCGGACTGACGCTCTTCCCGCTGCCGGATCAGCTCCTCGACCGCGCTCGGCAGAGTCGTCTCGAAGTCGATCAGCTTCGCCCACGTCGGAGTCACCACGATCCGGACCATGCCGTCGTGATAGAGGGAACGCACCTCCGCCTCCCACTCGACTCGCTGCTCGGGCGTCATCTCGTAGGTGCTGGTCGCCTGGAGATATTCGTCCGGGATGCCATCGACGAAGTCCAGTTCGGCCCGGCCGCGGATGAGCAAGATCTTGGGCGGGTGTACCTCGGTGTCGATCGTCAGAGCGACCATCGGGTTCTCGCTCAAAGCCTGGAGCTTCGGAGCGTTCTTCGAAGTGCTCATGACGATCTCCAAGCCGTTCCAGGCAAAGATGATCGGGATGTTGCGGGGTGTGCCGTCCTTGGCGACATAGGCCAGGCGGGTCACGTCGCGGGCCAGCAGTTCCCGGCTGAGCGGCCGGTTCAGAACCTCGGTTACCTCGTTCGGCTCCACGGTCATTTCTCCTATGATCTTTTTCTTGATCCGCCCCGGCTTTTCTCCGGGCTTGCGGGATCGCGGGTGATTGCTGATGGCGGGAAAGGACATGCGTCTGGTGTGCGCGAGCCGGATCGCCCTGGTCGGCCGCGACGGACCGTCAGCCGAGTTGCTGGGCCAGGCCGACGATGATGCCCTCGGGGCCGCGGACGTAGCAGAGCCGGTAGCTGTCCTCGTACTGCTCCAGCGTGCCGACGAGTTCGGCGCCGTGGGGGCGCAGGCGGGCAATGACGTCCTCAACGTCGTCGACGACGAACATGACGCGGCGAATGCCCAGCGTGTTCGCCGGCGCGTCCTTCGGCTCGGTGCTGATCGCCTTCAGCGTGTGGAACATCGCCAGCTCGATCCCGCCGACGCCGCCCGGGATCCTCAGCATCGCGGCCTCCTGCCGAACCCCGTTGAGCCCGATGACACGCTCCGCCTGCTCCGCCCAACGCCCCTCGATCGGCGCCCTGCCCTCCAACTCCATGCCGAGTTCGACGAAGAACGCGATGGCGGCGTCAAGGTCGTCGACAACGATGAGGACGTTGTCCATCCGCTGGATTGTCATGCTCGGTCTCCTTCATCACGCGGCCGGTTCGTGGCCGCTGGTGTTCCTGGGACGGAGCCGGCATCGCATTCTCGACATCCTCCACGGCTCGTGCCCTGACTTTTTTCAGCGATCGTGCCGCTCCTCGTAGGCGCGCCCCGCCCCAACACACCCACTGCAGGTCAGAGCCAGGTCCGTTGGATGTTCGGCCAAGACCATGGGGATCCCATCGCCTTACTGCTCGGCATCTCCATGGTGCTCGCCCGCGCGGCCGACCTGGCGGAGCGCGGCAACCCGACCGCGCCCGACCTGGCCGACATCGCCTGCGCCGCCGCCGGACAACGGCTGGACGGACTCTGGTCACAGCTCGCCGCTGACACCGGACGCCCGGGAGCCGACCCGGCGGCGCTCGGCGACACCTGGCTGCGCAGCACCGACCTCGACTTCCTCGTCACCGGCACCGCCGGCCCCTACAAGGTCTGGAGCCGATCATGAACACCACTGCCGAGCCGACGCTCGGAGGGCCAGCGAGATGAGCGACACAGCCGACACCCGGCCACGCGGAGCCGCCGAAGAACTGGTCGCCGCCATCTGGTGCGACGTGTTCGACCTGGAGCGGATCGGGCGGCACGACGACTTCTACGACCTCGGCGGTCACTCACTGCTCGCGATCCGGATGGCCTCCCGCCTGCGCGACACCGTGGGACTGACGGTGCCGGTGCGGTTCATCCTCGACAACCCCACGGTCGCCGAGATGGCCCTGCTCATCGAGAGACCCGCCTGAGCGGGCACCGGGCGCTGGGCGCCCGATGGTCATGACGTCATCGCAGGGAGTCGGCCCCGTTATCGGGGCTGTGGTCCGGACTGCGGTCGGTGCGGTGGATCGTCAGGCGATCGGGGTTCGGCCAGCGTACGCCGTGAGCCCAGCCCGCCCGCTCGAACCAGCGGATCAGCCGCGCACTGGGGTCGAACTGGCCCCTGAGCACACCGTGCCGGGCACAGGTCGGCTCCACATGATGCCAGTTGTGCCAGCCTTCGCCGAGCGTCAGCATCGCCACCCACCACACGTTCGACGAACGGTCCCTGGTGCGGAACGGACGGTCGCCGAAGGTGTGCGCGATCGAGTTCACCGACCAGGTGACGTGATGCACCACGGCATAGCGGACCAGACCACCCCACAGGAACGCGCTCCACACGCCCGACCACGACATCGACCACAGCCCGCCCGCGGCGGCCGGGAGCGCGAACGACAGGACGACCACCGCCGGGTAGGCGGCGTCGAAACGCCGCACATCCGGGTCGGCCAGCAGGTCCGGCACCCAATGCCGCCGGCTGGAGCGCTGATGGGCCGTGTAGAACCAGCCGATGTGAGCATGCAGCATGCCGCGCAGCAGTGCCAGGCCGCCGTCGCCGTAACGCCACGGCGAGTGCGGGTCACCCTCACGGTCGGCGTACTTGTGGTGGCGGCGGTGCTCGGCGGCCCACAGCGTGACAGGACCCTCGACGGCCATGCCGCCGGCCAGCATGAGCGCGATCCGCAGCCCCCGGTTGGCCTTGAAGGCGCGGTGGGTGAAGAGACGGTGATAGCCGATAGCGATCCCGAAGATGCTCACCAGATACATCACGACCGCGATGACCAGGTCGCGAAGGCCGATGCCCCACCCCCAGGCGGCCGGCACCGCGAGGGCCAGCAGCAACACGGGCAGCACGACCAGGACGACCAGATACGCGGTGCGGCGGCCGGTGGTGACCGTCACCGTCTCCGCCGTGCCCGGCTGCGGCATGGGTGACGACACGTTTCCTCCCATGAGCGGTACAGGACGATCAGGCTCCTAATTGAACGGCCAGGCCCATGGACTGCGGCAATGTCCTGACAGTAACGGAGCGATTACCCTGAGGAAGCAAAACACTGCACTCGGTCGTCATGAAGAAAAGGCGCGACGCATCCCTAGATTGTGATTGCACAACGTGATCATCGTTGTGCGCTCCGACATCAGGCGGAAGGTCCACGGAATGGGTGCTGTCGATCAGGCGACCACGGGCGGCCATCTCGAAAGATATGACGAGGCGCTGGCCCGGGACCCGATGTCCGCGTTCAGCCTGGTCCGGGAGTGGATGCGTACCGACTGGCGGAGCCTGTTCACCGAGCTGCGCGAGCGCCGCCCCATCTTCGCCACCCCCGCCTTCACGGTCGTGACCCGCTTCGCCGACGTCACCGAAGTGCTCTCCCACGAGCAGGTCTTCTCGGTACGCGCCTTCGGCCCCCGCCTCGACGCCGCACTGGGCGCCCCGTTCATGCTGGGCAGGGACGCCACCCCGATGAACTGGCGCGAAAAAGGCCTGATGCAGCTCATACTCGACCCGCGCGACGCGGCCGACGTCCGCGAGCTGACCGGCCGCCTCGCCGACGAACTGCTCGACGCCGCCCCGCCCGACGGACACCTCGAAACAGTCAACGGGCTGTTCCGCCCCGTCGCCCTCGGCGTATGCGCACGATACTTCGGCATACCCGGCCCCGACCCGCAGACCCTGGGCCGATGGACCCGCGCCATCGTCGCCGACGGCTTCGCCAACTTCCACGGAGACCCGCAGATCCAGACCGCCTCCGTCACAGCAGGCACCGAACTGGTCGCATACCTGCAAAACCGCCTCGCCGACCACCGGGCCACCCTACGAGCCGGACGCGACCTCCCCGACGACATCTTCACCCGCCTCGCCCGCTCCTCCCTGCCCACCGGCGCCTCCGTGACCGACGACCGCATCGTGATCAACATGGCCGGACTGCCACTGGGCTTCGTGGAAAGCGCGCCAGGAGCCATGGTCGAGGCCGTCGAGCAACTCCTGCTACGCCCGCACATACTCGCCCAGGCCACGGCCGCCGCCGCAGACCCCGAACAGTTCGACCCATACGTCTGGGAGGCACTACGGTTCAGCCCGTTCTTCAAACTCCTTCCCCGGCTGTGCGAACGAGACCACGTCCTGGCCGCCGGCACCCCGCGCAGCACGCTGATCCCCGCGGGCACCTTCGTGCTCGCGGCACCGGCCTCCGCCATGTTCGACGCGGCGGTGGTCCCGAAGCCCGACGAATTCCGCCTCGACCGCCCCCGCCACCATCACCTGTTCTTCGGCTCCGGCCATCACGCCTGCCTCGGCGTACACGTCGCCGACGTAGTGATCGCCGAGACCGTACGCCGCCTGCTCCTGCGCCCCGGCGTGCGCCCGCTCCCGCCACCCGCGGGCCACGTCGAACGGACACTCGGGATCTTCCCCGACACCTTCACCCTCGCGCTCGGCACCGAAGAGCTCGGAACCGAAGAGCTCGACACCGACAGGCGGGAAGGCTGACGATGGCGGCAAGCCGATCACGCGCACGCACCATCGCCACGGATGGCCTCGCCAACCGGCTCAGATTCCTGGCCCTGACCAACGGCCGGCCAATCTGGGACCTCCTCCAGAGCAGCCGGCCGATCCGGCGCCGCATCAACGCCTCACTGATCGACCACGCCATCCGCGAGATGCCACCACGCCCCGAGCCGCTGAGCACCATGGCCGACTACACCTCGTGGACCTCCCTGACCGACCGCACCTACAGCGGCAGACACCTGCCCCCAGTCCCCGCCACCGAACAGAACCGTCCCACACCCGAAAGCGCCGGCAACCTGTTCACCCGCGGCGAATCCATGATCCCCTGCCCGCGCTCCACCGTGCTCTTCGCGTACTTCGCCCAATGGTTCACCGACGGATTCCTGCGCGGCGACACCAACACCCCGCGCGACCCACGCAAGAACAGCTCCAACCACCACATCGACCTGAACCAGGTATACGGCCTCAACGAAGCCGCGACGGCCGCACTACGCACATTCGACGGCGGACTGCTCAAGAGCCAACTCCTCAACGGCGGCGAGTTCCCGCCCTACCTGTGCGAGAACGGCAAGATCAAGCCGGAGTTCACCCCGCTCAGCGTCATCCGCTTCGACCAACTCACCGACGCGCAACGCGACACGCTGTTCGCCACCGGCAGCGACCGCGGCAACGGCCAGATCGGCTTCACCATGCTCACCGTGCTGTTCCTGCGCGAGCACAACAGGATCGCGCGGCTGCTCACACAGGAACACCCGCACTGGGACGACGAGCGACTCTTCCAAACGGCCCGCAACATCCTCATCGTGCTGCTCATCAAACTGGTCGTCGAGGAATACATCAACCACATCACCCCCTACCACTTCCGGTTCACCCTCGACCCCCGGCTGTCGGCGACACTGGCCCACGCACCCTGGCACCGGCAGAACTGGGCCTCGGTGGAGTTCAACCTCGTCTACCGCTGGCACAGCCTGATCCCGTCCCACCTGTCAGTAGGCGGGCACGACCTGCCGATGACCCAAACCTTCTTCGGCAGCGCACTGATCCCCGGCCCCGGCCTCGGACGACTCTTCGAGGACGCCTCCCGCCAACGGGCCGGCCGCATCAGCCTGTTCAACACCGACCCCGTCCTACGCGAGATCGACGTGGCCAGCATCGCCGACTCCCGGGCACTCGACCTGGCCCCCTACAACAGCTACCGCGAACACTGCCGCTTCCCCAAAGTGCGCACCTTCGAACAGATCTCCAGCGACCAGCGGGCCAGCAGCGCACTGCGCGAGCTCTACCACGACGTCGACGACATCGACCTGTACGTCGGCCTGTTCGCCGAAGAACCCGGCTCCCCCACCGCGATCCTGCCCCCACTCCTCACCAAAATCATCGCCATCGACGCCTTCTCCCAAGCACTCACCAACCCCCTGCTGGCCCCGCGAATCTTCAACGCCGCCACCTTCTCCCCCCAAGGCATCCGCGTCCTCGCCACCACACGCACACTCTCGGACATCCTGCGCCGCAACACACCAGAAGACCCCACCCCCCGCCACATCAGCATGTCCCACCGGACCCCATCATGACCGCAAAGAACGACCCGACCACCGCACGACTGCGCACCATGGCCCGCGAACTCGTGGACATCGCCATCACCATCCAGGACGCAGCAGCACACACCACCACCGCACTCACCGACAGCGCACTGCTACGCGCCCTCCCCCACGCCCCCTCCGCAGCCCGACCCGCCTACCGCGCACTGCTGAAGGCCACAACAAACAAACAAGGCCTCGGGTACGCATTCACCGGCAACCGACTCGCCACCGCGACCGCCAAAGCCGGCGCCATACTCGGCGCCGAAAGCCTGGCCATACGCGTACTGGCCACATCACTCCGGCTACGCATAGCAGCCGTCGCACTCACCCACCCCGAACTGACCGAAGACCCCATGCTCACCCGGCTCACCAACGCAGCCGCCGCCGACCGCGACCTCGAGGCCATCCGAGCCCTACGCACCCTGCTCAAAGACCGCGGCACAGTACACGCACTCAGCCAACTCGCCCCGATCTTCGGCGAAGTCCTCGCACTACGCGCACTACTCGACGAGAACCCACTCAACGACACCACCGCCTGGCTCATCGCAACAGGAAAGGGCTTCGCCACCGCCGACCCGATCACCGGCATCAGCAACAAAGCCATCGCCATCCTCGACACCGGAGAAGGCGCCGCACGCCGAATCGAACTGACCACAACCGAGTCCGCCCAACTGTGCACACACGGATCACTACTCGGCTTCCTGACCAACATCAGCACCATCGGCACCACCGGACGAGCCCTCATCCAGAGCATCCAAGGACCCGACGGCGTCATCCGCCACGTCCTCCACGCACCAGGCATGCGAGCAGGACGCCCCGACAGCCAATCACCCCAAGACCTGCTCGGCGCCTTCAGCAGCGCCGTCCTGTCCAGCAGCCCCTACAGCCGCGCCCTGGCCCAAGCCGTCACCGACTACGGACCCCCTCCAGGCGCCGAACTCGCACTCATCGGGCACAGCGCAGGCGGAGCAGCAATCATGAACCTCGCGCAGGACCCCGACTTCTGCACCCGCCACACCATCACCCACGCCGTCGCCATCGGCTCACCCATCGACTTCAAACACCCCGCCGACCCACGCACCTGGGTAGCCAGCGTCACCAACCAGCACGACATCATCCCCACCCTCGACGGACAAGGCGCCGGCACCTGCTTCGACCTGCACCCCGACTGGTACGTCGTCGACTACGGCGACTCCACCCACCTGTTCCCCCACTGCCACAGCATCGAGCACTACCTCGCCAACATCACCCACGACCTCCCCGAAGCCCGCGACCACATCGACGAACGCCTCACACCCTTCCGGGGACAGGTCGTGCGATCCCAGGCATACCTCCTGTTCGACCGACCACCCGACCCCGACGAGTTCCCCTTCCTCACCGTGCCCACCCACCCCATGGACACCCCCGAAGGAACCATCGAACTACCCATCAGATCCCGCGACGGCAACGCCCTCACGGCATACTTCACCGCACACCCGACAACCACGGCCGACCTACTGGAAGACACAGGCCTCGGCCCCGCCGTACAAGTGGCAGGCCGCACGCTGATCGCCATACACACCGCCTGGAACCGACACACCAGCGCCGGCCGCTACGGAGAACTGCACATCGGCATCGTCATACCCGGCCCATTCCACCGACGCTCGCGGCCCAACCCGCCGAGACGACGCTCCAGCATCACCGCCTGGCCCGACCTACTGCGAGCAGCGGACCTACGCCACTCCGGCAACTTCCTCATCGGCTCCGCAGTCGACACCACGATCGTCCGCGCCCTCGGCCCACAACTGTGGGGCGGCCAGACGTACCTGACACCCCTCGAACTCCGGCTCAGCACCCGCACCGCCCACGTCACCGCCGACCAGATCCTCACCCTGCGCGGACGACTCGGCCCGGGACTACCCCTGAACGACCCCGGCCTCGTCGGCTACACACGCGACGCCGGTACCGTGCTGCGATCCTCCATACGGACCCGCGGGCAAGCCCGGCTCCACCCAGCGCCATCGCTTCGGCTGCTCATCGAACCACAGTCGACCCACCCACTGGCCAACCAACTCCGCCAACTGGGGCTCGACGGCGCCCGCCCCCTGCTGTGCCTGTCAGCCACCACCCGCCAGACGCTCCGTGACGCCGCCGTCCCGGTACCGCCCATCTGACGGAGGAGCCATGCCCGCCCACATCGCCGCGATCACCGCCCACGCCGAAATCCTGCGCTCAGACGCCCGCGCACTCGCCGCCTGCGCCGAGCGCCTGCGCGCGATCCGGGCACGGCTGAAGGCCGACGGCGAGGCACCGCCGTGGCTGCACGCATCGGTCACCGCCCACCTCGCAGCCTGCACCGCGGCCGCCGCCGACCTGGAGACAGCCGCACAGCGCCTGAGCCGCTACGCGGACGAGGCGAGCCCATGACCGGTCCGAGGCGTTGACGGTTTCCTATGGATGAGGTTGGCGTTTGTAATTTGGTGCTTATCGGAATTTTTACGAACCGTCGCCCTTTACAAAGTAAACCATCGACTTGAGCCGCGACTCTCCGCTTGGTTGAGCGGTGAGCAACGAGGCCGAGGGCCGCCCTGGACCACCCCCGGCTCAGGCCGGTACGTTCATCAGAGCGACGACATAGGCATCCAGCCGCTCCTCCACGGCACGCGTCGTCCACTCTGCACTTCTTCTGAGCACGCCAGCACACCGCCGGCCCCCTCATAGGTGTGAGACCGGAATACAGCGGGGTCGCCCTGCAGCTCGCACTCCGGCACCCGACGCTGGTCAACAAGCTGGTCACGCTGTCGGCCGCCTACCGCAGGGCCGGCTGGTATCCGCGCGCGGCCGGAACCCCTGCCCGCGACATTGCCACGTCCGCATCGCGGCGTCCATCCGCGCGAGCATCCGGGCCGGTCGGTTGCGAGCGGGTACGTCGCTGCCACCCACCCGCACTCTCGCGGCCGGGTTCGGGGTCTGGGGGCATGACGATCCGACGCGTCACCACCACCTCTGCCGCGACGGCTCCCGCAAGCCACCCGGCATCGGCAGCCTGGCCGCTGCGCGTGCAGGGGTGAACGCGCCACCCATGTGCACCGGATGCGCGCCGGCTCGGCCACCGGATCCACGCCTACCAGGATGGCGTACGTCAGTGACCGTTCCGTAGCGGCTCAGTGCTCAGCACGGATGTCCAGATGCGTGCCGCCCGCCAGACTGGCTGTACACCGTCGAGCAAGGAGGTCACGATGCCCAACCCGACCGTGTTCCCGGAGGCGGGGTGACCATCATGGACGAGCTCTCGATCCACTGGACACCGTTGCTTGCTCAAGAGCGGTACCCGCCCGCGGGTTGGCCAGCCGATCGCCGCCGCCAACACTCTGCCTACCGTATTCGACGCAATTCCACCGAACGCGCCACGGAGGCCTCGATGACCGTTATCCACCGGGTCCAGCAGGGGCCGGCGTCATGACCGACGTCGATCTGGACGCCCACGCCCGTGGCCTGATGGACGCCAACCTGTACGTGGTCCTCGGTACCGCAGACGCCGACGGCATCCCGTGGACATCGCCCGTCTACTTCGCGACCGCCGACTACGCCGAGATCTTCTGGGTGTCCAGCCCCGACACGCAGCACTCCCGTAACCTCGCCGCGCGTCCCAGGCTGAGCATGGTGATCTTCGACTCGACGGTGCCGGCCTACCATGGCCGGGCGGTGTACCTGTCCGGCTCTGCCGCCGAGCTGACCGGCCGTGACCTGGAGCGCGGTATCGCGATCTTCCCCGGAGACCCCACCCGGGGTGGGACCACCGTGTCGCTCGAGGACGTCACCGCACCGGCGGCGTGGCGCCTGTATCGCGCGACGATCAGCGAGGCGTTCGTGCTGTGCCCCCGCGAGCCGCGCCAGCCGTGCCCCCTGCACGGCCTCGCCGGCGACCACCGCGCGCCCGTGATGCCCTGGCGCCATCCGGCCTAGTGCTCGACGGCGACAGGCGTCCCGGCGCGCCTCGATCGCGTGGACGACAGCGGCCATGTCCCGCTCGCCGCGCCACGGATCCACCTGCCGCAGGAGCAACGCTGCGGCAGGCCTCGAACAAGGACGCTTTCCGACGTGAGTGGCTGGCCGTTCACCTCACATCCCGGTGACGGTACGGGCAGGCCACATGGTCAGGCCAGGTGCGCTCGCCCTGCGCCGGCAAGGAAGGAAACCGATGGCGAAGTCCGTGTTGTACATGTCGATGTCGCTCGACGGGTTCATTACCGGTCCGGGTGACGGCCCGGGCAACGGGCTCGGGATCGGCGGTATCCGGTTGCACGAGTGGCTCGGCGAGCCCGTCTCCGACCCGCCGTACTTCGACCCGCCAGGGCTGAGCGGGCAGGTGTTCGGCGAGTCGATGGCGACGGGTGCGGTCGTTGTGGGTCGCAAGACGTTCGACTACGCCGGCCACTGGCACGGTGATCACCACGGGGTGCCGATCTTCGTACCCACGCGTGGCGTCCCGCCGGCGCCGCAGAGCGGCTGGGTTCACTACGTGCCCGACGTCGCAACGGCGATGCGCGAGGCCAAGGCGGCCGCCGGCGGCAAGGACGTGATGGTGCACGGTGCCGGGCTCGCGCAGTCGCTGCTGCGCGAGGGCCTGCTCGACGAGCTGGCGATCCACCTGATCCCGGTCGTCGATCTCCTCGACACCTACGGCGATCGGGTGCTTCCGCTGCGGCTGGACGTGACCGATTATGACGCGGCTGTGCGCGCGGTTGCTCAGGCCGTGGAGAGGTTCGGTCGCATCGATGTCGTCGTCAACAGCGCCGGCTATAGCGACTTGAGCTCGTTCGAGGACACGACGATCGACTCGTTCCGGACGCAGGTCGATACCGTGTTCTACGGCGTCGTCAACGTTTCGAAGGCGGTCGTGCCGATCCTGCGCGGGCAGGGCAATGGTCATCTCATCCAGGTCTCTTCGCTCAGTGCCCGCTTGTCCGCCCCTGGTCTGACTGCCTACCAGGCGGCGAAGTGGGCCGTAACTGGATTTTCCAGCGGCCTTGCCCATGAGCTCGCTCCGTTCGGGGTGAAGATCACTGTTCTCGAGCCGGGCGGAATGCGCACCGACTGGGCGGCGTAGTCGTTGGAGGCTGTTCGCCGCCTCAAGGAACGGTGTCGCGGCAGCTCCCGCTGGTCCAGGCTCATCGGCGTACGTCCGAACCTGCGAACGTGGGCTCACTACGCAGACGGATCGCCGACATGACCTATGGTGAGCACGGACCGAGCCTGGCCCAGCCAGCAACCGGACCGCAGCGACCGAGCGGCGACCGAGTCCGGGTGACACCCCGACGCTGCCCGGCGGAATCGGCCGGAAATTATCGACCGGAGGTGTCGGATCCGGGCCGCGTCGTTCGTAGCCAGGGTGAGAGGCCGCCCACCAGGGGCGCTGTCACGACCAAGGGAGATGCCGACCGATGCTGCAGCACCCACAAGCCAAGATCCACCGCATGTTCGAGCTGGTCGAGCCGATCGCCACCGTCACCTTCTCCGAGATGGCCAACGAGGCGTTCCTGGCCGTCGGCATGCGCAACTACTGGGACGGATACTTCGCCGGCCGGGCCGCGCCGCTGGGGCCGGTACCGGCCGAGGTGGTGCACGCGGTCTTCTACAACTTCGCCGACGGCGAGGTGGCGCGCCACATCCCCTGGGTGTGGGGGAAGATCAGCCCGCAGGAGGCGATCGCCGTGCGCGAGCGGGGCAGCACCGCCGCCCTGCGGCAGATGATCGGCGAGCTTGCCGACTCCCCCGGTCTGGTGCGGGCCGCCGACCTCGCCACCCGAGCAGCGCTCAGCGCACCGGCCGAGGGCCGAGTGCTGTACGCCGGGCTACGGGCGCTCGACGTGCCCGAGGAGCCGGTGGCCAGGCTGTGGCACGCGGCGACGCTGCTGCGCGAGCACCGCGGGGACGGCCACAACGCCGCCCTTGTCGCCCACGGCATCGGCGGCACCGAGTCCCACGTCCTCATGGCGCTTTCCCTCGGAATGAGGGCGGAGGAGTTCGGCCGGATCCACCACCTGCCCAAGGCACGGCTGACCGCCGTCGTCGACGGGCTGCGCGGCCGCGGCCTCGTGGACGCCGCCGGCAGGTTCACCCACGCCGGCCGGGAGATCAAGCAGCGGATCGAGGAGCTCACCGATGAGCTGGCCGCGCCGGCGTACGACGTGCTCAGTGCGGACGAGCTCGACGAGCTGGTCACGGGGCTCGAGCCGATCGCCGCCGCGGTAGGGGCCGTCGACGACTGAGCGGGCGCATCAGGCGACGGCCACGACCCCAGCCCGACCTTCGAGGTGAGCAGGTCGTCGCGCGGGATCAACCGCATGGCGTAACCGAAGGCGCCGCCGCCAAGCGGCGCGAGGCCGCCGGCGCCTGGGCCCGGCAAGACCCGTTCTCGGTGAAACGGCTGTCCACCAAACGCCGGGCCGTGCAACGGTGCGAGATCGGTGGAGCAGTGCGCGACATCGAAATCCGTCGGGCCCCAGGAGGTCTTCGCCCAGTCGACGACGCCGGTGATCCGGGCGCCTGCCGACCTTGGGGGCGGCACGGAACTCGACTTTCCCCCTGGCGGCCACGTAGCTCAGCGCCGTTCCCGCCTCGGGCGCGACGCGGGCGATGTTGGCGGGACCCGGCCAGCAGTCCAGAGGCAGGCAGGGCGATATCTGCGGTCAGGATGTCGGCGCGCATTCCCGGACAGATCTTGCGTTTTCGCTCGCGACTGGTCAATATGTGGTCAACATCGGTCAGATTCGATCCGCAGGTGCGATCGGATCTGAGCGGTCTACTGTCACCCCCCGAGAACGCTTGAGGTGACCATGAGACGCACGGCTGCGGCGCTCGCGATGCTCGCGGCGCTGGTCGCGCCGACCGCCCTGACCCTCACCCCGGCGAACGCCGCCACTCCGAAGCCTCCGCCGGTATACCCCGAGGTCGGCCCGGGCACCGCCTTCCTCGACCACCGGGCGCTGCTGGCCGGATATGCCGAGCCGGAGTGGTACGAGGCGAACATCCCCTTCCTGGAGGTGCCCGACCGGGAGATCCAGGACGTCTACTACTACCGCTGGAGCGCCTACAAGCGGCACATCCGCTACACCGACTCCGCGACCGGCGACATCATCACCGAGTTCCACAACGCCCCCGGCTACGCCGCGCCGCTCGGCGGCATCGTCGCGGCCGCCGGCCACCACGTGTACGAGGGCCGCTGGCTGCGCGACGCCCGCCCGATCGACGACTACCTCACCTACTGGCTGCAGGGCCCCGGCAGCAGCCCCAAGCCGAAGGAGGAGTACCTCAACAAGGACACCGACGACTGGGCGCACCAGTACGCCTGGTGGGCGGCCGACGCCGCCTACCAGCGCTATCTCGTCACGGGCGACGCGTCCTTCGTCGAGAGACTGCTGCCCGACCTGGTCCGCCAGTACGACAAGTGGGGCGGCCAGTACGACAAGGACCTGGGCCTGTACTGGTCGGTGCCGGTGTGGGACGCGATGGAGTACACCGCCTCCTCCTACGAGACCGACCCGGCCGATCCCTACCACGGCGGCGCGGGCTACCGACCGACGCTCAACGCCTACCAGTACGGCGACGCCAGGGCGATCGCCGCCATCGCCCGGATGCGCGGCGACGGAGCCCTGTCCAGGACGTTCGAGCGGCGGGCCGCCTCTCTGCGCGACGCGCTGCACCGCCACCTGTGGGACCCGGAGCGGCAGTTCTTCTACCACAAGGCCCGCGCCAACCTGGACCCGCAGCGGAAGCTGGTCTCCACGAGGGAGCAGATCGGGTTCGTGCCGTGGGCGTTCGGCATGGCCAAGCCCGGGACCGAGAAGGCGTGGGCGCAGCTGCTGGACCCGCAGGGGTTCGCCGCGCCGTACGGGCCGACCACGGCCGAGCGGCGCAGCCCCTTCTTCATGCGGGACGCGCTCGGCGGCTGCTGCCGCTGGGACGGCCCGAGCTGGCCGTACTCCACCTCGACCACGCTCACCGCCATGGCCAACCTGCTCAACGACCGCGACCAGGACGTCGTCACCGCCGCCGACTACTACCGGGTGCTGCGCGGCTACGCGCTCACCCAGTACAAGGACGGCCACCCGTACGTCGCCGAGGCTCACCACCCCGACGAGCCGCGCTGGATCTACGACGGGCGGGGGCACAGCGAGCACTACAATCACTCCACCTTCGACGACCTGGTGATCAGCGGCCTGATCGGGCTGCGCCCGCAGGCGGACGGCAAGGTCGTGGTGAACCCGCTGACACCCGCGGAGTGGGACCACTTCGCGCTGGAGAACGTGCCGTACCACGGGCACAACGTGACGGTGCTGTGGGACCGCGACGGCACCAGGTACGGCCAGGGCAAGGGACTGCGCGTCTACGTGAACGGCAGGCTCGCCGCCGCGCGGTCCGCGCTCGGCGAGCTGACCGCCAGCGTGCCGGCCGCCGTCGCGCCCGACCGCTCCTCGCGTCCCGGCAACGACGCCGCGAATCCGTACGGAACCGGCTACCCCAAACCGTTCGCGTCGTACACCAACGGCATCGACAACGTGTGGGACGCGGTGGACGGGCGGATCTTCTACGACGACATCCCGCACAGCCGCTGGACCAACTACCGCTCCCCGAACCCGGAGGACCATCTCGGGGTGGACTTCGGCGTGCCGACCCAGGTGAGCGACGTGCGGTTCTACGCCTACGACGACGGGGGCGGGGTGCGGGCGCCGGCGTCGTACCGGCTGGAGTTCTGGGACGGGTCGGCGTGGCGGGAGGTGCCGGGGCAGGTGCGCACGCCGCGAGAGCCGGGTGCGGCGCTGAACCGGATCACGTTCCCGGCCCTGACCACGACCAGGATCCGGCTGGTGTTCGGCAACCCGCCCGGCGCGTACGTCGGCGTCACCGAGCTGCAGGCGTGGTCGCCCGCCGCGGGCGACACCCGGCTGGACGCGGCCGTCTCCGAGCAGGGCGTGCCCGCCGTGGTGACCGCCACCTTCGCCAACGACGGCCGCAAGCCGGCCACGCACGTCAAGGTGGCGCCTGCCGTGCCGCCGGGCTGGTCGGCCGAGCCGCTCGGACACGCGGAGACGCCCGTGGTGCGGCCCGGCGGCCGGTTCGCGGTGCGCTGGCGGTTGACGCCGCCGCCCGGGACCTCGCCACGCCCGGACGCCTACCCGGTGCGCGCCTTCGCGACGTACGACCGGTCTGGGCGGGCCGCCAGCGCGTACGCGCACGTGGAGGTGCCGCTCGACCCCGCCTCCTATGCGAAGGTCGAGGCCCAGGACACGTTCACCGCTGACACCTCGGCGGGCTACACGGTGCACCAGCCCTTCGACGGCGAGGCCAAGCCGGCGACCACGGCCGGCGGCGGCCGGTTCGCGGGCAGCGGCACGCAACCCTTCTTCGGGTTGGTGGCGGGCCCGGCGGGGCCGTCGTCGGCCGAGGCGATCAGCGTGGTGACGGTCGGCTCGTTCGCCGGCACCGGCAGCCCGGAGGACAGCGTGTTCGTCGGCTGGGTCAAGGACCGGGACACCTACGTGACCGCCTGGTACAACAACACCCGCAAGCAGTCCGGCATCAACGTGCGGGTCGGCGGCCGCTTCCTGGACACGCCCGGCGACGCGCCGCTGACGCTCGCGCCGGGCGACCGGTTCGCGCTGGTGCTGTCCGGCGACACCATCACCTCCTTCGCCCACACGGGCGGCCGGTGGCATCGGCTCCGCACGGCCGGCATCGGCGCCACGCTGGCCACGCCGCAGGCCCGCGAGGGCTTCCGGTACGGCTTCGGCCTGCGCGCCACCTCCGGCACGATCACCATCGCCGGTTTGGAGGGCCGCGCCGCCTGACCGCCGGCCGGTCGCGTCTCCGCCGCCCGCAGGCGGTCCGGTGCGAGAACGCCAGCCTGCCGACCCAGATGATCGCCGAGTTGGAAGCCCGGCTCGCCGAGACGTCTGGCGGGCGATCCGATGCGCGCGGGCCGGGCGTCGGGTTCCGGTCAGGCTCCGGCGGCGTCGAGGCGGGCAAGCTGCTCTGCTGTGAGCTTGACGTCGAGTGCCGGTAGCGCCGCCTCGTACTGCTGGAGCGTGCGCGGCCCGATCAGCGGCACGATCTCCGGCGAGGTCTGGTGCATCAGCCAGGCGAGGACCAACGCGTTCGGGGTGACGCCGGTCTCAGCGGCCACCTCGGCGGCGACGGCGAGTCGGGCCTCGGCGTCCGGGCCCTGGTACGGGTCCATCACCCCGTGGCCTGCGCGCTTGGCGGGGCTGTCGTAGATGCCTTTGAGGATCGGCGAATAGGCGACCAGGGTCAGGTCGTCGTGTGCCTGCAGGTAGTCGAGCTGCTCGTCGTCCACGATGGAGGCGTGCCGGAGCCCGGCCCGGCGCCGTAGGTAGGAGTGCTGCTGCTGGAGCGCCACCGGCGCCGGCCAGCCGTGCTGGGCGCACAACTGGCGGATCCGCTCCAACCGCCAGGTGCGCGCGTTGGACCAGCCGATGTAGCGGGCCTTGCCGGCCTGGACGATACCGGCCAGCGCCTCCAGCGCCTCCTCCAAGGGGGTGGCGCGATCGTCGACGTGCACGTAGTACAGGTCGACATGGTCGGTGCCGAGCCGGCGCAAACTGCCGTCGATGGCCTCGCGCAAGGTCTTCGCCCCGGCCCCGACGAACGTCCGGTAGGCGGCGTCCCAGTCAGGCCGGCCCTCGGACCAGACCGCGTCCAGGTCGCGTACCACGGCGCTGCCCTTGGTCGCGAGGAACACCTGCTCACGCCGCCCGGTCCTGGCCAGCCAGCGACCCAGCAGCTCCTCGCTCTCACCGCCGTAGCTCCCCCGGTTCTCCCACCAGCAGTAGCAGTCGGCGGTGTCCAGGAAATTGCCTCCGGCCTCGAGGTACCGATCGAGGATCGTGACGGCTTCGTCCTCCGGTGTCGCCGTTCCCATGATCATGCATCCCAGGGCGAGCTGACTGACCTGCTCGCCCGTACGGCCAAGCTGCACTGTTCTCACGTGATCTGCTCCCTTCTCGGTGTCACCGACGCTAGGAGCTGGAGCGCGCTCCAGGTCAAGGAACCGGGGAACGGGTCAAAGGCGCCGCCGCCGTCGGCAGATCAGGGCGGTGGTTTCGTGCTGAATGCGTACATGACCGCCCAGGGGCTCGATTGTGGACCTTCTCCTCGATCGGGGAGAACGCGTCGCGGCCGGAGAGCGGCACGCGTTCGGAACGGGTCGTGTCCCGTGGTCCCCAGACCCAGACGACCTCCGGCGCGTGCTGCGCGTACACGTGGGCGAACGCCGCGGCCACCGGCTCCTCGACCTGCGAGGAGTTCCAGAACCACGCCATGACTCCGTCGGTGGCCAGCACCCGTGCGGCCTTCGCGATGCCGGCGTCGGGGTCGATCCAGTGCCACGCGTCGCCGCAGGTCATGGGGTCGAAGCGACGCCCCGCGTCATCCCAGGTCTCGAACGGGGCGACCTCCACCTCGACGCCGTGGCCCCGTGCGACGTTCGCCATGCGCTCGTCCACCTCGACCCCCAGCACCGCCAGCCCTCGTCCGGCCAGCGTCCGGCCAGCGTCCGGGCCACTTTGCCGGTGCCGTATCCGACGTCGAGCACGCGGGTTGGATGGCCCGCCGTGAGTTCGTCGATCAGCTCGTGGGGGACTCCGGGCGGTATCGGTCGTACTGCTCGGCCACCGAGCCGAAGGACGTGGCTCGTGCGCGGTCCAGATGGAGCTCGTGGGATTCCATGATCCGACGATATGAGAGCCCACGGGAAAGGTTCCAGAAGGCTGTGCTGCGGGAACGCGCCACGTGCCGGTCGCCGCCCACCCCGGGCAAGTGATGGACTACTATCATTTTTTGAAGGGCGTTTCCGGCACATCGGCCTCTCCAGGAGATGACATGAGCGATCCTGTGACTCTGCCCCTGCATATGCGGCGCACCGCGTTCGATCCGGTTCCCGAGCTCGCGAAACTGCGCGACAGCGCGGGCATCGAGCGGGTGCCCACGCCGTTCGGGCTCGAAGCCTGGCTCGTGACCCGCTTCGCCGACGTCAAGGAGATCCTCGGAGACGCCGAGCGGTTCAGCAACAGGCGCCCGCAGAACCTCCCGGCCCCCGGCATGCAGGGCCTGAGCCCCGAGCAGGTCGCGAAGATGCAGGCGGGCAACCTGCTGCTGTTCGACCCGCCGGAGCACTCCCGGCTGCGCAGGATGCTGACGCCGGAGTTCACCATGCGCCGCATGCGCCGGCTGGAGCCCCGCATCCACGACATCGTCAACGACCACCTCGACGCGATGGAGCGCGCGGGCTCTCCGGTGGACCTGATCAAGACCTTCGCGCTGCCCATCCCCTCGCTGGTGATCTGCGAGCTGCTCGGCGTCCCGTACGAGCACCGCGAAGACTTCCAGCAGCGCACCAACACGCTGCTCGACATCTCCAGGTCCCCCGAGGAGCGCACAGCGGCCTCGCTGGAGTCACGTGCCTACATGTCCGAGCTGGTCGCCCGTGCCAAGGCCGAGCCGGGCGAGGACATGCTCGGCATGCTGGTGCGCGAGCACGGCGACGATCTGTCGATCGACGAGCTCGCCGGCATCTCCAGCCTGTTGCTCCTGGCCGGCCACGAGACGACCTCCAACATGCTCGGGCTCGGCACTCTGGCCCTGCTGCGCCACCCCGACCAGCTCGAACTGCTCATGAAGGAGCCCGAGCGGATCGGCGCCACGGTGGAGGAGCTGCTGCGCTGGCTCAGCATCGTGCACTCGGGCGTGGCCAAGGTGACCACCACCGACGTGGAGGTCGCGGGGCAGCACATCCCGGCGGGCGATCTGGTGATGCTGGCGCTGCCCTCGGCCAACCGCGACCCGAAGTTCATCTCCGACCCCGACCGCTTCGACATCACCCGCGGCGAGATGGGCCATGTCGCCTTCGGCCACGGCGTGCACCACTGCCTCGGCGCGCCGCTGGCCAGGATGGAGCTGCGCATCGCCTTCCCCGCCCTGTTCGAGCGCTTCCCCGGCCTGCGCGAGAGCGGCGCCCCCGCCGAGTTCCGCTCCTTCCACATCGTCTTCGGGCTGACCAGCTTCGAAGTCGCCTGGTGAACCCAGGGCGCGTCGGCTGCTAGCGTTCACATGTGCACGAGCAGCGACAGCGAGCCGACGCGCTGCGTAACGCGGACAAGATCGTCCGGGCCGCCATCGCGAGTCTGCGCGAGCACGGCCCGGACGTGTCACTCGAGGAGATCGCCCGCTCCGCCGGCATCGGCAGCGCCACCGTCTACCGCAGGTTCGGCGACCGCGACGGCGTGATCAGGGCGGCCTTCCAGACGTACTTCGCCGAAGAGGTCGAGCCGCTGGTCCTGGCCGCGCGCGACGCCGACGACGCCGGGCGGGCGCTGACCGAGGCGCTGACCGCCTCGGTCGAGACCCTCGCGGCGCACCGCTCGCTGCTGCGGGCGGCGCGCATGTCTGGGGCGTTCACCGTCGACATCGCCGTGCGGTTCGTGGGGCCGCTGGGCGTCGTGCTGGCCAGGGCCCAGCGGCAGGGCGCGGTACGCCACGACCTGATCGTCCGCGACCTGGCCGCCATCCTGGTGATGGCGCTGGCCACCATGCATTCGGGCGACCCCGAATGCGGAGATCTCCGCCGCTACCTGGCGCTGCTGCTGTCGAGCCTGCGGCCGTCGGACGACGAACTGCCGGCCCCTTCCGCCCGGTCGCACCACATCCTCGACTCCTCCCTGACTTCGCGACAGATCGGACACTGAGCCCGCCTGATCCCGGCCTTCCCGTCGATTCAGGCAATGCTGAGCCGACCGTGAAGGCGGCTCGCGCACCTCCGGGACGTCACTCCAGCCGGGCCGCGGCCTCCAGCGGCTCGGACGAACGGAGGAAGCGCAGGTCCTCCATGACCAGGGCGACACCGGTGGCGCCGCCGCGGCGGAGGGCCGGGGCCAGTGCGTCCAGGTCGGACCAGCGGGACGGGCGGAGGTGGACGCGGTAGCCGTCCCCGGCGGGCTCCAGGGTGAGGGCTTCGCCGATGGCGAGCCTGCTCTCCGGGAGGTGGGCCGCGGTCGCTCCGGCGGCCCGTTCCAGGGCGGCGACCGAGGTGACCCCGGCGGCGATGGGCAGGGTCGTGTCCGGGCCGGTGACGTGTTCGTGCAGGTCACGCAGGCGGGCGGCGGCGGTCGTACGGGCGGGGTAGTCCTTGGGCAGGCGGTCGGCCACGAGCCTCACAGCGCGGGCGATGTGACCCAGCGGCGGCACGGACGGACGCTTGCCGAGCAGGGCGATCAGCGCCTCCAGGGCGTCCTCGGCGCCGGAGGCGAGGGTGACCCACTGCTCGGTGGTGAGCGGGGTGAGCCTCGGATGGCGTTCCGTCCAGTACGCGACCGCCCGGTCCAGGTCGGGGCCCGTACGCCAGAGGTCGGCGGGGTCGTCGGGCATGAGCAGCTCGACGACTTCGACGGCCTCGTCGGTGGTGGTGAGCGCCTCCAGGGAGAGCGCGGCGATGCGCAGTTCGGTCTCGGTCAGGTCGAGTTCGCGGGCGCGGGCGGCGTCGCCCTTGCGGAAGGCGGCGACGCGGCCCCGCGCCCAGCCGTCCGGCCAGGAGAGCGTGCGGGCCGAGGTGGGCAGCAGGATCAGGCACTGGGCCGGTGACAGGCCGGTGGCCTCGGCGAACGCCCGTACGGTCGCCTCCCGGTCCACGGGCGGCGGGCCGTTCTCGGCGATCAGGTCGAGCGCCCGCCGGAGCCGGTCCGGGTCGCCCCAGCCGCGGCAGGTCCGCAGCTCGACGGCGCGGTTGCGGGTGAACAGGAGCGGGTCGGGGCCATCGGGGGTGTGGAGGAGCGCCGTGACCGCGTACCCGTGCCCCACCTGCTCGTGGTCGGCGACGGCGGCGGCCGAGATGGGGCCGCGGCCCGAGCGGATCTGCCCGAGGTCGTACTCCGGGCGCAGCCGGGCGACGTGCCAGGTGCCGTCGGTGCGGAGGAGTTCGGGGACGGCGGCCAGTTCCAGAAGTCGTGCGCGCCCGCCGCCGTTGCCCCACGCGGCCTCCAGGACGGCGGCGCCGAGCCGGCCCAGCGTGTTCTCGACCCCCTTGACGGCGGGGGCGTCGAACATCGCGATCTTCTTGTCGTACGGCACATCGACGGCGGCGCGGGCGAAGTGGACGATCCTCTCGTACGCGGACTCAGGCCCCGGATCGTCCGGCTCGGGGGACTTCTCGGACCGGACGGCGGGTGCCGCGGAGGCGGGCACCGGGCGCAGGTGGGGCGGCGGGGTCAGCGCCAGGCGTTCCAACAGGGCGAACGCGCGCTCGCGGCATTCGACGGCCGTCCACACCAGGAACGTGACGCCCTTCCACAGCAACTCGTCGGTGATCTCCGGCAGGAGCGGGTGGAGCCGTCCCGCCAGTTCGTCGCGGGCGGCGTCCTTCTCCGCGTACCCGCTCTCGGGGTCCAGCACCCGCATGAGGTCGGCGGCGAGCGCGGCGTCCGCGATGTCGATCAGGGCCTGCGCCTTCTTCTCGTCGACGGCGCGCAGCGCCCTGGATCCTTCGGGGTCGCGCGGCCGCATCGCCGACCACCGGCCGGGAGGCGCGACCAGGCGGGTCCCGGACGCGTAGCGGTGGTGCTCGACCGTGCTGATGTTCTCGGCGCCGTCGTGCTCGGGCACCGTGCCCCAGCCGCGGACGTAGCGGCCGATGGTCCGCCCGGCCGGGTCCCGCAGCTCGATGATCCGGCCCTGGCCGCGCCACACGGTGGCCTCGGCGCCACCGGGGAAGGCGACCCGTTCGCCGTCGGCCGGTACGACGCGGCGGGCGGCGGGGTGCGCGCTGCCGTGCGGGCAGTGCGGGCCGCCGTGGTCCAGTACGGTCACCCGGCCGTTCACGGCGATCAGGCAGCGGTCGTAGAGGTCGCGCGCCTCGGTCCGTTCGTGGGACCGGCTGGAGACGGACTCGTACGTGCCGAAGCCGTGAGACGGGCCGACTCCATCCGGTGTGACGACGCAGGCGCGGAACTTGTGCTCCCAGAGCCGGCCGGACTCGATCAGGAGCAGGTCGGTGCCGCTCTCTTCCAGGTAGTCGGTGATGGTGTTGACGTGGCCGGGGACGAAGGCGGGCAACTCCAGTTCGTCGAGGACGCCGCCGCTCAGCGTGGCGGCGAGGGCGCGGGCCGGGTCCGTCCCGGTCGCGATCGTCCGGACGCTGTCCAGGAGAGGGCCGGGGATTCCGGCGATGGTGAACCGTTCGGCGTCGCACAGGGCGGCGTGCGCGTCCGGAAGCCCTTGATCTGGGACCCGCTCGGCATGCTCGGCCAGGATGGCGGCGACGATCTGCGCCGTTCCCGGTGTCGCGGTCAGAGCCCGTACGGTCTCGGGGGCGGTCTGCTTCGGGACGGCGGGCTCGGTGACGTTGAGCTGGTTGGTCACGTTGCCCGCGATCGCGTCGCGCAGCAGCGGAGCCCAGTCCGGGTCGGCCGCGACGGCGGCCAGGTCGGTGCCCGCTCCGGAGGCGAGCCGGTCGTACAGCTTGAACGTGTGCAGCAGCCGGGGCCGCGCGAGCGGGACGCCGCGGTCCAGGAGGAGATCGAGGAGCGGGAGGTCAGCCGCGGTCTCCTCCCAGCGGTTGACCTCGTCCTCGTCCACTCCCAGCACCGCCTCATGATCGTCGCAGGTGAGGCCCTCCGCGCGCAGCCGCGTACCGGCGTCGTGCAGGAGGTCGCCGAGACCGGCGACGGGGAGTGCGAGCCCCGCGTACAGCTTCAGGAAGCGGCCGAGCCAGTCCTTCACCGCCGCCCCCGCCGGCCCGGGGGACGTGGTGAACGGGGCGGTCAGGCCGGCGCCCGCGAGGTTGCCGAGGAGGAGCGACACTGCCGCGCTCTTCGCCTTGGGGGTGTCCTTGGCGGGCAGCGGCAGGATGCCGAGGAGCGCGCGGCCGATGCCCGCGTCCGCCCGTGCCATCGGGCCGAGCAACGGAAGAACGAACTTCCAGAGGGCCTGCGGTGCCGACGCCATGCACCCGCTCTCCAGCAGGGCCCGTACGGCGCGTTCGTCCTCGGGCCCGCCGAGCGCGTGCCCGGCGGCCTTCGCCAGCGCCGCCCAACCGTCGGCCAGGGCCAGCGCGCCGTCCGCGCCGTCCGGGACTTCCTCGCACCACGCGGTGAGCAGCCTGCGGTGCCAGCGGTACGCGCCGGAGGCGGGATGGCGGGCGGCGAGCCGCTTGCCGTGCTTCTTGAGCGTGGCCGTTCCGGCGGCGTCCGGTCCCGCGGCGAGGTGCGCCGCGACGAGCGCGGCCTCGTCGACCGGCAGCGCGTGCGCGTCCTCGGCGGCGCGGGCCTTCTCGAAGAAGGCGGCGGCGAAGCGGGCGCTGTCCGCGGCGGCCATGATCCGCGCGCACTCCTCGTGGAACGGCGGCAGCAGCTCGGGTGCGTGCGTCTCCAGGTCGTCGCCGGTACGGGTGAGCGCGGTGCGCGCGAGGCCGGGCTTGCGCGCGGCCAGGCCGCGGGTGGCCCGCAGGTCGGTGTGCGCGGCCAGGATGCGGGCGCGGTGCGCCGGGTACCAGAGCAGGGCGGACGCGAGGAAGCCGAGCGGGCCCGCGTGCACGGTGCCGACGCCGGTCTCCGCCACCGGGTCCAGGTCGTACAGCGACTTCTCGGCCTTGTCGCCGTCGACGGCCGCGCGCCGGACGAGTTCGACGACCGGCTCGTCCAGGACGGAGTGCTCGTAGCGGACGGCGACGCACGTGTCCTCGTCGGAGCCGGCGGGCGTGCCCGGCAGCACCGCCCCGGCGCGCAGCAGCACGTCGCGCGTCGGACCGGTGATGCCGGAGGGCACCACAGTGCCGGGCTCGCCTTGGTGGGCGTCGCAGTAGTGGGAGTACGCCTCGGCCGCCTCCACCACCGGCTCCGTCCCGTCCACGGTGCGGTCCGCGTACAGAGCCATGAGAATGCGGACGCCCTCGGACCAGGCGATGTCGCCGATCTCCCGGCCGCCCGCGGTGAAGCTCAGCCCCGCCATGTAGGCCGGGCTCATCGGCCCGCTCCAGTCCAGGTCGATCTCGATGCCGAGCGGCTCGGGCGCGTGCACGGTGAACCACGCCCTGTCCCCCTTGATGCGCCCGCCCAGCTCGTGCACGCGGCGCTCGAACGCGGCGCCGCTCTCGTACCGGGCGTCCATGTACCCGAAGGTGTTGACCACGCCGAACGTACGGTCCATGCTCGCGGGACGCGTCCACACCTCGCGGCGTACCTGCTCGACAACCTGCGTGAGGTTCCGTCCCCGCCAGTTGGGCAGCTCGTCGCCGAGCAGCAGCGGGTGCGGGATCGCGAAGGCGTCCGCGCCCGTCCACCCGCCCTCGCTCAGGAGCGCGCAGCGGCCGAGGTCGGGCGCGCCCTCGATGATCGGGGCGATGACCAGGCCGGTGAGCGTCTCGCGCCACACCGGGTCGTCCCACACGGCCGCGAACACCGCGGCCGGGACGGGCAGCGACCGCACCATCCAGGACTCGACCCGGTCGTGCACCGCCCGCGCGTGCTCCCCGAGCCTGTCACAGAGGGCGGCGAGCCGTACCGCGGTCGGATCCTTCCTGACGTTGGCGGGCACCTTGGCCAGCACGCGGCCCGCGGCCGTCCGGCAGGCGAGCACCGGCCGCCGCGTCCCCTCGACGGTGAGCTCGTGGCCCGTCGCGATCCCGATCCATCCCATGGGACGCCATTCTTGATCATCCCTACGACATTCTGCGGAAAACAGATGATTTACCCGCAGTGGCGGGGGCGGCCGGTAGGGCGGGGGAGATATCGATCTTGCCTTTGTCATTGCGGGCGTCGGCGCGCTGCCGACGTTCGCGTCGGATGCGAACTCGGGGACGTCCGGGATAAGGCTTCTTCGGCCACGTCGAGCCGGGCTCCAGGTGTGGCCGGGGTCAGCTCGTTCCCGGCCGGGTGAAGCCCATGGGGGTGCGGCTGTAGGGGGCGATCTTGACTTCGGAGCCCGGTCTGGGCGCGTGGATCATTGTGCCCTTCTCGGGGTCGAGCACGATGCCCACATGGTCAGCGGTGCCGTCACCGTTGTTGTCGAAGAAGACAAGGTCTCCGGCCTGCACATTGCCGTCAGGGATGCGCGGTCCGCGCAGCCACTGGTCGTTCGCGACTCGGGGGATGGCGGTCCCCGCGGACTCGTACGCGCGCAGGGTCAGTCCGGAGCAGTCGAAGGAGCCGGGTCCTGTCGCTCCCCACACGTAAGGGTCGCCGATCTGCTTGAGGGCGTAGTCGATGACGGCCTGGGCTCGAGGGTTGGGCGCCAGGTTGTGGGCGTTCGGCGGGACGGCCAGCGAAGGCGCGCCCCCACCGCCGCCGCCTCCACTGCCTCCACTGCCGCCCGCCCCGTTGACGCCGTTCCCGATGCGATCGCCGGGCGGCAGGCCGTTGCCGTTGCCGTTGCCGTTGTAGGACGCCAGCTGCGTCTTCGGGGTGTGCGGGCGGAAGTCCGGGTCGGGGATCCAGGGCATCTTGGCCTTGTTGCCCGGAACGAAGTCTTGATCGCCGGGAGCGGGGATGCCGGTGAAGAACCGCACCTCGCCGAGGTATTTGCCGATCTCGCTGGTGGCCTGACCGAGTGCCTCGGCGGCCTTGTCCGTGTGCACCTTGGCGCGATCGAGAGCGTTGGACACCTGGGACCGGATGCTCGTCATCGAGATCGTGGTGCTGTCGGGGTCGTTGCGCTGCTCGTCCAGCCAGGCGCGTTTCTCCCGGTAGAGGGCTTGGACCTCGCCCTTGGCCGTCTCCAGTGCGCTCCCGGCGGCATCCAGCTTGCCGGCGCAGCTGGTCAGGGCCTCGCTCAGTGCCGTACCGGACTTGGGATATCTGGCCATGTACTTGGCGAAACTCTCGGCGGCGGCGCCGTTCCACGCGCTGTCCACCCGGTTGACCGCGCGTTTGATCACGCCGTTCTCTGTGGTGATGTCGCCTGCCAGCGTGCGCCACTGCCCCGAGATCTTGGAGATCTGGGCCTGGTCGCCGCTCAGGTCGTCGATGACGCGCTGGATGGGGCTGAGGTACTGGTCCCAGATGTCCGTCACACCTGCTCCGTCCTGGGAACGGTGGGGAGGTCGGCCGTGCGGACGTTGGTGACGACCAGGTGGATGGCCGCCTCGACCTTGGTCAGGTTCTGTTGCGCGTGGCGTATCTCGGCGTCGATCTTCTTTTCGAAGTCGTTGACGGCCTTGGCGAGCTTGTCAGAAACGTTCTCCAGGTCGCCGAAGCAGGAGGTGCTGACGCTCGTGGGGCCATCCTCGGCCGCACTCTTGAACTGGTTGGCGACTCCCTTGGCCTTGGTGGCGCACTCTTCGAGCGTGTCGAAGTAGATCTCAAACCCTGCCACGTGAGTCACGCCTCTACTGTCAGATCAACATCAACCGCCCGACAATCTAACACCCCTGGCCTCTTCGCCCGGCTGCGATCTCATGGCCGGCGCGATGCCGGACCGTACGGCACCCCTTCGCCCGATCTGACCCGCCGAGGCGCCGATGCTGCCGAGCGGCGGTCGGGTGCCGGTGATCGTCCGGCCAGCAGCCGTACCTGCGCGAGCCCGGCCTGCCGCGAATGGCCAGGGTACGTTCCTGGATGACAATCCGGCGGCGATCGAACGCCGGCGTCAGGATGTCCGGGTCGCGATCGGGCTGCTGTAGGACACGTTCTTGCCTCCCACGAACGGCAGCAGGCGCTCCGTCTCCTGCTCCAACGCGGCCCGGTCGGTCGCGGTCAGAGGGCGGAATGGCGTGAGGTGCAGGGTTTCGCCTTCGAGAGACCAGGTTCCGTGCACGTGGCCGTCCACGAGGAAGGTGGGCCGTACCTGTGCCTGGCCGGGCATCACGCGTTTGCGGTCCTCGTCGCTGATGATGCGGGTCCGGTCGGCGTGGCCGAGCAGGGCGTTGTCGAAGGCGGGCAGCAGTCGCACGGGGGCGGGCGTGTCGGGGTCGGGCAGTTCCGCGTCGGCCAGGTCGATCAGTTCCCTGCCGTCGGGGTCGCGGTAGTGGCGCAGTTCGGCGCGCATGCCGGAGACGATCTCGCCGAGGCGGGTCAACCCGGACCAGGCCTGTACGTCCATGATCCCGGCTGGGCCGAACGCTGCCAGATAGCGGCGGATGAGGTCCTCGGCGGTCGCCGGATCCATGGGCCGGCCGAGCCAGGTCTCGGCGGGCGTGACACAGACGGCCGACCGGGTGCCCCAGGAGCCCCACGTACCGGTAGCCGGGTTGTGGACGAGGGGGGTCCTGAGCTCGATCTCCCCGGCGAGGACGCGCCCGTCGCGGTCCGGGTGGCGTTCGGACAGCCGCCGGGCCAGCTCCTTTCGCGGTGTCGTCCCGCCCGCCAGCAGCTCAAGCCCGGTGGCGACCAGTGAGGCGGTGTCCAGGCCCGCGCTGTTGCGGGCGAAGTAGGGCGAGCGGGCGGTGCGGTCGAGGACGGGCTGCAGCAGCGGCCGCAGCCGGCGGAAGTCGTCGGCCGCGGCGAGGTGCTGGGTGCTGCGGAGCAGGCCGGAGCGGACCACCCTCCGGTCCTGCAGCAGCGTGGTGAGCTCGGAGTGGGTGAAGCCGCGGATCCTGCTCCACAGCCCGGCGTAGGGCCAGTTGGGCTCTTGAGCCTGCATCGCGACCAGGCGCCCGATCACCTCAAGCGGGGTGTGATCGGTGCGGGCCAGTAGGAACTGGCGGGCCAGCAGGGCCCGGTTCAGGGCCCTGCTCGAGAGAGTCGTCATGACAGCCGCACCGAGACATTGCCACGGTAGGAGCCCTGGAGCAGGGACAAGAACGCCTGCGGCACGTCCTCGAGTCCGCCCTTGATGACCGTCTGCGGGTAGACGAAGCGGCCCTCGCCCAGCCAGGTGCTGAAGTGTTCCCGCCAGGCGGCGATCTGGTCGGGGGTGTGGTAGCAGGAGAACGGCAGCAGCTCGATGCCCCTGGCCTGGGCCGCGACGTGGTCGGGCGTGGGGAAGCGCTCGGCCGCGTCGCCGAGCTGGCTGGACAGCGAGCCGCACAGCGCGAACCGGGCGCCGGGCCTGGCCACCTGCAGCGCGGCCTGGTACTGCTCGCCCCCCACGATGTCGAAGAACACCGAAATGCCCTCGGGTGCGAGTTCTCGGAGCCGGTCGACCGGCGGGCCGTCGTGATAGTCGAACGCGGCGTCGTAGCCGAGCTCGTTCACCAGATAGTCGACCTTGGCCGGGCTGCCGGCGCTGCCGATCACCCGCGCCGCGCCCAGGCACTTGGCGATCTGACCGGCCAGTGAGCCGACCCCGCCCGCCGCTCCGGAGACGAACACCACGTCGCCCTCGCCGACGCCCGCCACGTCGGCCATCCCGTAGTAGGCCGTCGGCCCCTGACCGAGGTAGTAGCCGGGGTCGGCGATGGGGTCAAGCTTGGTGTACTGGGCGGCCGGGCCCGCCGAGTACTCGCTCCAGCCGGTCATCGACTGGACCAGGTCGCCAACCGCGAGCTCGGGGCTGTCGGACCGGACGACGGTGCCGATGGCGGCCACGCCCACCCGCCGGCCCGGCTGCCAGGCTGGTACCGGGATGGTGCAGTCCGCGCGCATCAGCTCCAGGTAGGTCGCGGCGAGCCCGACCTGGTCGGTCCGCACCACGACCTCGCCGTCCACCTCGGTGGTGGCGACGGTGAAGTGGTCGAGCGTGGGGGTGCCGGCGATCTGTGCGGTCAGCTGGATCTCACGGGTGATCATTTCTTGGTCCTTAGGTCGGTACGGCCTTCGAAATCGACTCTAAACAGGCTTCCGGTCACTTTTTGACCGGAAGTCGCGCGAGGATGGCGACATGGCGAACACCAGCTCACGGACCCTCCGACTGCTCTCGCTGCTGCAGACCCACCGCCACTGGCCCGGTACGGAACTGGCCGAGCGGCTCGGGGTATCCGAGCGGACCCTGCGCCGCGACGTCGACCGGCTGCGCGAGCTCGGCTATCCGGTCAGCGCGGCCCGGGGAACCGACGGCGGCTACCAGCTCGCGCCCGGCGCCGTCCTGCCGCCGCTGCTGCTGGACGACGAGGAGGCGGTGGCTCTGGCGGTGGGCATCGGCGACGCGGCGCAGAGCGGGATCGCCGGGATGCAGGAGGCGTCGCTGCGTGCGCTCACCAAGGTCATCCGGGTCCTACCGCCCCGGCTGCGGGCCAGGGTGGACGCCCTGCGGGAGATGACCCTCTCCGTCGGCCGGGCCGGGCCGGTCGTCGCGGCGCAGGTGCTCACCGCAGTCGCCCAGGCCTGCCGCGACCAGGAACGGCTGCGCTTCGGCTACACCGCCAGAGCCTCCGCCCCCACCCGGCGCGAGGTCGAGCCGCACCGCCTGGTCGCCCTCGGCGGACGCTGGTACCTCGTCGCCTACGACCTGACCCGGCACGACTGGCGCAGCTTCCGCCTCGACCGGCTGACCGAGCCGGCCGGGACCGGCACGCGATTCCGGCCGCGTCCACTCCCGGCAGAGGACGCCGCGGCCTTCGTCCAGGCGGCCAGCGGGGCACCGGCGCCGTACACGGTCGAGGCGCTCGTCCACGCCCCCGAGGCCCGGGTACGGCAGGCGATCGGCCAGTGGGGCACGATCGAACCGCTCAGCCAGAGCACCTGCCGGATCACCATGACCTCGACCTCCCTCGATTGGCCGACGCAGGCACTGGGCAATGTGGGCGCCGAGTTCGAGGTGCTGGGGCCGCCGGAGTTCGCCGCGCACGTCCAGGAGTGGGGCGCCCGCTTCATCCGGGCCACCGGCGCGCCCGACACGCCGTCCGTGCCGTAGCCGGGCCGACTACGTGCCCTCCAGCGCCTACCGCCGACCGCCGCCAGGGTGTCGGACAGCACCTTCTCCCAGGCGCCGCCGCGAGTGTCGTCGGCTCGGAGTCCTCGTCACCGACGGTGATCGTGTCCACCGTGCCGGCGGGCGGGCAGGGTGGGGACATGGCGTTCAGGCCGCGGTGTCGAGGTCCTGGTAGCGAATGCGGTGCAGCAGGGGGACGCCGGTCACCAGGCGTTCGAGCTCGTCGGCGACCGCCGCGCCCATCCGGGCCAGCTCGTTGCCCTGCGAGCCGGCGATGTGCGGCGTGAGGAAGACGTTGGGCAGCTCGAACAGCGCCGAGTGGGCGGGCAGCGGTTCGGGCGTGGTGACGTCGATGACGGCAGAGATGCGGCCGGTCCTGAGCTCGTCGATGAGGGCTTCGGTGTCGATCAGGGAGCCCTGCGCCGTGTTGATGAGGACGGCGCCGTCGGCCAGCAGGGCGAGCCGGTCACGGTCCAGCAGGTGGTGGGTCTCGGGGGTCGCGGGGGCGTGCAGGCTGACGATGTCGCTGGTGGCCAGGAGTTCCTCGAGGCCCAGGCGGGGTACGGAGGCGGCGGTGGCGTACGGGTCGTACAGGCGGATCTCGAAGTCGTGCCGTGACAGGTGGGAGATGACCTGCCGGCCGACGCGGGAGGCTCCGACGATGCCGACGCGGCGACCGTAGTTGCCGGAGTCCGGCACCACGTCGGCCACGGTGAACGTGCGGTCGGCGCGGTAGCGCTCGCGCAGCCGGAACGCGCCCTTGCCGGCCAGCAGGATCGCGCCGAGCGTGTACTCCGCCACCGGGACCGCGTTGGCCTGGGCCGCCGACGTGACCGCGATGTCCCTGTCCCAGACCGCCTTGGTCACGTGTGCCTTCACGCTGCCGGCCGCGTGCAGGACCGCCCTCAGCCTGGGGGCGGCGCGCAGGAAGGCGTCGTCCAGCGGCGGGCAGCCCCAGCCGGTGATGAGCACCTCCAGCTCCGGCAGCAGCGCGGCGGCGCGCGGGTCGTCCAGGCTCTCCGCGGCGAAGCCCGCGTCGACGTCGGCGTGCCGCTCGATCCGGTCGCGGACGGCGGCCGGAAAGAGCCGCGGAACGTACACCTGGCGCATGGCGAGCAGGGCCTTCGGGCGGCGATGGGTCACAGACGGGTCCCCCGTGTCCAGCAGGTGTGGCGGTGGTTACTTGAGGCTGCCGAGCGTGATTCCGGAGCGCCAATAGCGCTGCAGGGAGATCATCAGGGCGACCATGGGGATCAGCGAGATGATCGAGCCGACGACGACCAGGCCGGTGAGGTCGGTGGAGTTGTCCACCTTGACCTTCAGCCACGAGTACAGGCCGAGCATGACCGGCCACTTGTACTGGTCGCGCAGGTAGACCAGTGGGCCGAAGAAGGAGTTCCAGGACCCGACGAAGCCGAGCAGGAAGATCGTCGCGGCGCCGGTCGACATGAGCCTGGCGCCGATCAGGAAGAAGATGCGGTACTCCCCCGCGCCGTCGATGCGGGCGGCCTCGAGCAGTTCGGGCGGGATGGCGCCTTCGGCGTAGACCTTGGCGAGGTAGACGGAGAAGGCGCTGAAGAAGCTCGGCACGATGATCGCCCACGGCGTGTCGATCAGGCGCAGGTCCGTGTAGAGGAGGAAGGACGGGATCGTGAGCAGCGCGCCCGGCACCAGGAACGAGCCGATGATGGCGCCCATCATGACGCCGCGCCCGCGGAAGCGGTACATCGCCAGGCCGTAACCGCACGCCACGCTGACCAGGGTCATGCCGGTGGTGCCGGCCAGGCCGTACAGGAGCGTGTTGCCCATCCAGGTCAGGAAGATCCCGTCCTGGTAGGTGAACAGGCCCCGCAGGTTGTCCCAGAGCCGGAACTCGGCGAACCACAGCGCGTTGGTGGTGTACAGGTCGGACTGGCTCTTGGTGGCGGCGACGACCAGCCACCAGACGGGCGCCACGGAGTAGACGGTGAAGGCGACCAGGCCGGTGATGACCGCGACCCTGGTCCTGGCCTTGTGCGGCCGGGTGTGCCGTCCGGCCGACGTGGCGGGGGCCGGCGTGGCGGGGCGCTTCGCGGTGGTGGCGGTCGTCATGAGGTGGGTGCCTTGTCGGTGAGGCGGTAGAAGACGGCCGAGGCCGCGCCGACCACGAGTGCCAGGATGACGGACAGGGCTGCGGCGTAGTTGAAGTCGCCCTGCGCGAAGGCCCAGTCGTAGATGGCCATGATCGGCGTGAAGTCGCGGGTGATGGTCTCGGGCGTCATCGAGCGGAAGAGCATGGGGTCGCTGAAGATCTGCAGGGTGCCGATGATGCTGAGCACGGTGGTCAGCACCAGCGAGCGGCGGATCATGGGCACCTTGATGGACCAGGCGATCCGCGGCTCGGAGGCGCCGTCCACGCGGGCGCTCTCGAAGATCTCGCGCGGCACCGACTGCAGGTCGGCATAGACGATGAGCATGTTGAAGCCGATGGCTCCCCAGGCCACGAGGTTGCCGATGGACACCCAGATCAGCTCGCCGCTGTAGAAGTCGGCGTCGATGCCGAGCAGGGCGAAGAACGGGGTCAGCGGGCCGACGTCGGGGCTGTAGAGGTAGATCCAGATCAGGGTGGCCACGATGCCGGGGATCATGTACGGGATCAGCAGCGGCAGCCGGAAGCGTGCGGCCACGCGCCGCGAGGCGGCGTCCAGGAGCAGCGCCATGACGACGCTCACGATCTGGATGAGCGGGATGCTGATGGCCGCGAAGAGACCCACGCGGCCCATGCCCGCCCAGAACTTGGCGTCGGCGATGCCGCGCAGGAAGTTGTCCAGCCCGGCGAACTCGACCGTCTTCGGGCCGAAGCCGAGGCCCGAGCTCTTCTCGGTGAACACGCTCTCCCGCAGCGCCAGCACGATCGGCACCACGCTGAACAGCACGAACCCGAGGAAGAACGGGATGGTGAACGAGGCGCCCTGCAGCGCGGCGGTGCGCCGCCACGCTTTGGGGCTCGCGGTGATGGCCATGACGTTCAGCCCCGCACGTTGATGTTCTTCGACCTCAGGTCGTCGACGGTGAACTTCTGCATGTGCTCGAGGGCCTGGCGGACGGTGATCTCCTTGGTGACGATCTCGGCCCACTGGTCCTGGAGCTCGGAGAAGACGCCCGTGAAGTTCGGGCCGACCACCCAGGGGTCCCGGCCGGACTGCGTCGCCTTGAGGATCACGCCCTTGGCCTCGCCCTTGCGCTCGCCGAACAGCTTCTCCGGCACCACCGAGTCGATCCAGGGAGACGGGTCGGGAACGGCGCCGGGCCAGGCGTACTGCCTGGTGTCCTGCTGGTAGGAGGCGTCGATGGCGTCCTTGCCGGTCGTCATCCACACGCCGGCCTCGACGGCCTCCTTGATGTTCGGGCAGCCCTTGGGCACCAGCAGCGCGCCGCCGTGGGCCGGGGTCACGAACGCGGGGGCGTCTGCGAACTGGGGCAGGTCGATGGGCTGCCAGTCGCCCAGCGACTTCTTGTAGTTGAGCTCGTAGTTGCCGAGCTGCCACGTCGAGGTCGGCAGGGAGACCATCTTGCCCGAGTCGAAGTAGCTGATCAGCGCGGGCCGGTCCTGGTAGGTCTGGTTGGCCACCAGGCCGTCGTCGACCAGCCGCTGTACGACGTCGGCGGCCTTGAGCGACTGCGGCGACAGGAAGTCCACCTTCCAGCTGTCGCCCTCGATCGCGTACCACGACCCGCCGGCCTGCTGAACCAGGTTGATCAGGGTGGAGGGGTCCTCGCCGGCGAGGTTCATCACGTAGACGCCGTGCTTCTTGAACTCCTTGCCCGCGGCGATCACGTCGTCCCACGTCTTGGGCACCGCGACGCCGTGCTTGTCGTACACGGCCCGGTTGATCATCATGAACGACGGCGCGAAGCCGGTCGGGATGCCGTAGAAGCGGTCGCCTGCCTTGGCGCCCGGGAAGGATGCCTCGTTGAACAGGCCCTTCATGGTGTACGGCTGGAAGACCTCGGTGATGTCGGCCAGCAGTCCCTCACCGACCAGACCGGGCACCTCGCCGAAGGCCTTCACCAGGCAGGGCACATCCTGTCCCGCGGCGACGACGTTGCGCAGGTTGGCCGCGGTGCCGGGATTGTCGGCCTGCTTGACCACCTTGAGCTTGATGTGGTCGTGGGCGGCGTTGAACTTGGCCACGACCGGGTCGAGGAACTTGCTCTCGTCCCACGACCACCAGGTGAGGGTGACCGGCCCGGTGCCCGCGCCCGCCGTGGCGGCGGGCTCCTGGGCGGTGGGCTCCGGGGAGCCGCAGCCGGTCAGCACGACGGCCATCGTCAGGCCGGCGGCGAGGGCGCTCGTTGGGATGCGGTTCACGGCACCGCTCCTTCGCAGAATTGGGGGGCGGCTATAGAAAGCGTTGTCTACGGAGACCGTAGAACCCCCTTACCGTGAGGGCAAGATTTCAGGCGGATAAATTTCCCATTACGCCCGATGTCCCTGGTGAAGGCACGGTTCAGCGCTGTCGCGCGGCGGCGTCTCGCGCCGGGAACGCTGTCTACGCCGGGGACGGCCGGTCGGCGGACCGGCGGATGACGACGTGGGCGCCCAGCATCTGATGCTGCTCCGCCCTGCCTGCGGGCCGGTCCAGGGCGCTGCGCACGGCCGCGCGGCCCAGCTCCTCGTACGGCACGTGGACGGTGGTCAGGCCGGGACGCAGATCGGCGGCCAGGGGGATGTCGTCGTAGCCGACGATGGAGACGTCTTCGGGGACGCTGAGACCCGCGTCGAAGACGGCGGCCATCGCGCCGCCGGCGATCACGTCGGTCTCGGCGAAGATCGCGGTGAAGTCGCGTTCCCCCCGCAGCCGGGCGCTGACACGCTCGTAGCCCGACGCGCGGGTGAAATCCGTGCCGAGCTCCAACAGGCTCTCGTCCACGGGGCAGCCGAGGTCGCCCATCGCCTGGCGGAAACCGGAGAGCCGTCCCGCGGTGGTGGTGAACGTGGGATCCCCGCCCACGTAAAGGATCCTGCGGTGGCCACGGCCGACGAGGAAGCTGGTCAGCGCGTAGGCGCCGCCCTCGTTGTCGTACTCGACGACGGTTACCGGGGTCCCGTCCCCCAGAGGCGGGCGGCCGCACAGGACCAGCCGCGAACCGGAGGCGTCGAGCGAGCGGGCGATGTCGGCCATCCGGGCCCGGTAGGCGGCGTTGTCAGTGGCGCCGCCGATCAGGAACACCGCGGCGGCCCGCTGCTCGCGCATGAGCTGGATCGCGGCCAGCTCGCGGACGGGATCTCCGTCGGTGGTGGCCACCAGGCAGATGTGCCCACGGCGCGCGGCCTCCTGCTCGACGCCGTGCACAGCCTCGGCGAAGGCCGCACCGCGCACATCGTTGACGATGAAGCCGACCGTGCGGGCCGATCCGCCGCCCAGCACGCGGGCGTGGGTGTTGGCGACGTAGTTCAGCTCCTCGATCGCCCGTTCCACCCGCGACCGGGTGGCCTGCGCCACCGGATAGTTGCCGGCCACCACGCGCGAGACCGTGGACAGCGAGACGCCGGCGAGCTCGGCCACATCCTTGATCGTGCTCTGGCGTTGCTCGGGGTCGTCGAGCGCGTCGTTCCTTCGTTTCGCCACGCCACCAGTGTAGAGAACGTTGTCCGTACGTGGTCACCACGATGACGCCGCACGCGTCTACCCTCCGGTCGACTCGCGGGCCACTACGGAGAAGCGGCTGATGAACTCGCGCGCGACCTGCTTGTTCTTCCCGTTCTCCGCGATCCGCTTGGCCAGGAAGCCGACGGCCGTGCCGGCCATGAGCGCATGGTCGGGATCGACGGACGACAGCGACGGCACGAGGTAGGCGCCCTCGGCGATGTTGTCGAAGCCGATCACCTTGACGTCCTGCGGGACGCGGATCCCGCAGTCGGCCAGGCCGCGCAGCGTCCCCATCGCGACCGTGTCGGTGACGCAGAACACGCAGTCGAACGCGACCCCGGAGCCGGCCAACCGGCGCGCGGCGGCCGCTCCCGTCTCCATCGTGAGCGCGTCGATGGGGACCACCAGCTCGGGATCGAAGGGTAGCCCCGCTTCTTCCAACGCCTCGCGGTAGCCGTCGTGGCGCAGGCTGGAGACGTCGACTTCGCCCCGCTGCGGGCCGTCGACGACCGCGATGCGGCGGCAGCCCCGCTCGATGAGGTGTGCCGTGGCGGCCCGCGCGCCCTCGACATTGGGCATCGCGACGTGGTCCACAGGGCCGTCAAAGATCCGCTCCCCCAGGATCACCACCGGGAAGTCGACCTTGAGCAGGTCGGTGTCGGCCGGGCCGAGCCCGACGGTGCTGAGGATGAGGCCGTCGTAGAGGCGGTTGCGCGACAGGGCCAGCGCGGCGAGCTCGCCCTCGCGCGAGGCGCCGGTCTGCTCGATGGCCACCTTGAGATCCCGCTTCGCCGCCGCCGCGATGATCTTCGCAACGAGCTGGCCGTAGTACGGGCGGTCGATCTCCGGGACGGCGAGCCCGATGGTCCCCGTACGCCCGGTGCGCAAGTTGCGCGCCGCCACGTTGACCCGGTAGTCGAGCTCGTTGATGGCCCGCAGCACGCGCTCGCGCGTCTCGGTCTTGACGTGCGGATGGTGGTTGATGACGTGGGAAACGGTCATCGGCGAGACCCCGGCGGCCTTCGCCACGTCCTGTATCGTCACCACCTCGGCATCCTTTCACGACGACCTGCTCGAATGGGGAGAGCAGCGGCACGTCCTGGTGTCCGGCGAGGCCGCCGGCATGACCTGGGCGCCGGCGGAACTCGGGCGACGGGTGGCTGATGTTCGCCGACCACTTCGGGCCGGACTTCCATGGATACGTCCCGTTCGCCAACGCCGAAGTCACCACGGACGCCTGGCGGTGCGTACCGGCCGCGGAGACCGATATCCCGCCCGACACCAAGCACGGCGCGGTCCTGCCGCTGCGCGTCAGCGAATACGAATGGCTGGCCGGCACGCAGTTTCCTTCATGGAAAACGTTCGCTACGACGGAACCGGTAGACGAGCATCGTCACCATAGGCCCCTCGAACCGGCGAATCCAAACACTTACCCTTTTCTCGAACAGATCTCATCTCATCGCCGGGCGCAGGTTTAATCCGATCATGAGATCCATCCGGCAGGGGGCCGTGCTGGCCGCGGTCACGGTCATGACGGCTGTGGTCACTCCAGTGGCCGCGACAGCCGCGCAGAGCTCGTGCGAGGCGCCGCCACGGAGCAGCCCCACCTACGACGACTTCGTGCTCACGTACAAGTCCGAATGCGCCACGAAGAAGAACTACGACCGGACGTTCCAGGACGTCACGGCGTCCGTCCTGGTCGACAGGCGCAACAAGCTGTCGGTCACGACGTCGACGGCGCTGGCCGGCGCGATCGCGTCGGTCAAGGTGAACAACAAGGAGTTCATCTCCAGCGGCGGCCACGGCGCCGCCTTCCAGTACGCCTTCCACGCCTGGCAGGAGGGCAAGGCTGCGACCGAGTGCTACAACCCCACGCAGGCCGGCACCCGCATGGACGACGTGGACCAGCCGCCTCCCTACCACGGTCCCAGCACGAGCGCGCTCTACACCATGGCCCGGTCCGGCAGCTCCATCCGGACGGCGGGGAGGCCCGCGATGTTCGTGACCCTCGCGGACACGAAACCGGGCTGGGGCAACTGCCGCAGCGCCGACCACCAGGACAAGCGCTCCCCGTTCACCATGGGCCTGTCGCCGTACTGGCTGCAGACCGAGATCGAGCTCGCCCCCGATCACGACGTGCCCGCGCTGGAGAACGTCTTCCGCGCCACCGCCACGATCACCTCGGACGACGAACCATATGACCACTTCAGTGGCGTCTTCGTCGCCTACCTGCAGCCGGATTTCACGAAGGTCTTCTCCTACAGCCCCGCCACCGGTCGCCTGTCGCCCAAGCCCGTGGAGTCCCACACGAGCAAGGACCCCATGGTCCGTTGCACGGACGACGACCGCTACTGCCTCGGCATGTACATCAAGCCCGAAGTTCTCAGCGGCAAGGCCTACTACTACACGATGACCCGCCCGCCCATGGACTACAACGGCCACTTCGGCGAGAACACCATCCAGGTCACCAGCCCCGGTGGAGCCATCGACAAGGGCGACAAGGTCAACTACGAGACCTACGTGGTCGTCGGCGACAAGAGCCGCGTCGAGCAGACCATGGCCCAGCTCCACCGCGCCTTCAAGTAGTCGGCCCTTGGTGCCTTCGCGCCCACCTTCAGAATCCGAGCCGCTCGCGTGAACCCTCATAACCACCCGCGAGTGTTAATGAGGGATTCACCGCGTTCTCGCGTTGGCTGGAAATGATCACCCCGCGAATGCTGAAGACGCGAAGAACGACCGGCCAAGTGGCCTTGATCATGTCCATCGTGGCGACCTTGTCACTGGGCCTGACACCCCCGGCGACAGCGGCCGACCGGGACTTCATCCTTACCCTCAACGCCTCTGACCTCGGCATGGATCCCGCTGACCTGCGCGGTGGCGGGGGCAACGGAAGCTTCGAGGCCCGCTACGACTGGGCCCACGCGTCCGACTACCCCCGCAAGTACATCCGGTTCGCCGACATCAGCGGTGACGGCAAAGCCGACTATCTGGTCGTCTACGACGGCGGCGCGGTCCGCGCCTGGCTGAACCGCGGCGGCAACTAGACAGTCGCTGGAAGGGTGCCACCTGCATCCGCCCGCTCTCCGCCGACCGCATCCCACTTCTCGTCCTGAACCGCCCACGACCAGCTCTGACCGAGCCATCCCCCTCCCCGATCGGGACGCGCCCGTTCCTGACCGATCAGGCCCCACTCGATCTTGTCAGGACCTCAGCATTGGTCGATAGTGGCGGCAAAGCGATCAGATTCGGTCGGGAGTCGTCATGAGATCAGGCCCCTTCCAGCGCATCGCCGCCGCCGCGATCATCGCGGTGGCGATGTCAACCGTCGCCCCCGCTCCGGCGGGGGCGACCCACGACACCCGGATCAAGGCGGTGACCTCGGGAAACGCCCGTTTCCAAGTGCTCTCCCCCACCCTGATCCGGACCGAGTACGCGGGCGACGCCAAGTTCGTCGACGCGCCGACGTTCAACGCGGTCGGCCGCGACGCGTTCGCGCCCACCTCCTTCACCTCCAGCACGTCGGACGGCTGGCTCACCATCAGGACGAGCGCGCTCACCCTGCGCTACCAGGTCGGCTCCGGCCCGTTCACCACCCGCAATCTGTCGGTCGGTCTCAGGACCGCCACCGCCGCGCCGTGGCAGCAGCTGACCTGCTCCGCCGGAGCCCTGTGCGAGGCCGAGGACCTGTCGTACAGCGGCCTGGCCGTCGCCACCGACCACGCGGGGTTCACCGGCGCGGGGTTCCTGGCCGGGTTCGAGGGGGCGGGGAACTCCCTGTCCGCCGACGTCGAGGTCACGACCGCGGGGACGTACCAGTTCGCCATGCGTTACGCCAACGCGGTGGGCGGCGACGGCCAGCACACCACCCGCACCCTGAGCCTGTCGGTGGACGGCGGCGCGGCCCAGGCCGTGACCCTGCCGACGACCGCGAACTGGGACACCTGGGCCGTCACCACCCCCGCGCTCCAGCTCGCCGCGGGCCGCCACACGATCACGCTGGCCCGTACGGCGACGGACTCCGGCAACGTCAACATCGACAGCGTCGCCCTCCTGCAGCCCGGCACCGCGTACCCGCCGACGTCGGCCACGGCGACCATCGACTGCGCGTACGGGGTGAGCTGCGAGGCCGAGGCAGGCAGGCTGACCGGCACGGCGAAGGTGGCCGCGGACCACGCGGACTACTCCGGGAGGGGGTTCGTGGCCGAGCTGAACCAGGGCGCCGGCGTGGCCGCCCGGCTGGTGAACGTCCCCGCCGACGGCACGTACACGCTGCACGTCCGGTACGCCAACGGCGTCGGCGGCGACGGCCTGCACCAGACCCGCACCGCCACCGTCACCGCGGGCTCCGCCACGCAGCAACTGACCTTCCCCACGACGGCCGACTGGGACACCTGGGCGACGGCCTCCCTCCCGGTCACCCTCAAGGCGGGCGCGAACGACATCACCCTGAGCTGTCCGACCGCCTGCCGCGTCAACCCTGACACGCTCGCCGTGACCGCCACCGGCACGTCCGCGCCCCCGCCGCACCTTCCTCTCGGCGGGTACCGACGCAGCCTCGACAACGTGAACGGCGACAACGGCCCCCCGCCGACCACCCCTGGCCTCCTGCACAAGGACGGCTGGTACCTGCTCGACGACACACCCTCGGCCCTGTACGACCCGGCCACGAAGAAGGTCACCCAGCGTCCCGCGCAGCGGCCCTACCAGGACGGCTACTTCTTCGGCTTCGGCCGCGACTACAAGCGGGCCCTGTCGGACCTGGCCACCCTGACCGGCCCGCCCGCGCTGCTGCCCCAATGGGCGTACGGCGTGTGGTACTCCGAGTACATCGACCGCACCGCGGCCGACTACCAGAACACGATCCTGCCCAGGTTCCGCTCCGAGGGCATCCCGCTGGACGTCCTGGTCACCGACACGGACTTCAAGTCGCCGAACACGTGGAGCGGCTGGCAGATCGACCGCGCGAAGTTCCCCGACCCGAAGGCCTTCTTCGACTGGTCCGCCTCCCAGGGCCTGCACAACACGCTCAACACCCACCCCAGCATCGTCGGCGACGACCCCCAGTTCGCCCAGGCGCAGGCCACGGCCAAGGGCAAGCTCCGCAAGGGCGGCTGCGCGGGGGCGGCGGGGCCGAACTGCCACACCTTCGACTGGGGCGATCCCGACCAGCTCAAGGCGTACATGGACCTGCACAAGACGATGGACCAGCAGGGCAACGACTTCTGGTGGCTCGACTGGTGCTGCGACGCCTCGCAGTCCTCGCTGCCCGGCGTGACCCCTGACGCCTGGATCAACCAGCAGTACGCGGCGGCCAACGGCGGGTTCGTGATGTCCCGCGCGTACGGTTCCTTGCAGACCGGCTCGTACGCCGGGCGCTCCGGCCTGCCGACCGGCCCGTGGGCGGACAAGCGCTCCACGCTCCACTTCACCGGCGACACGTCCTCCACCTGGGGCACCCTGCGGGTCGAGGTCGGCTCCACGCCGGCCGAGTCGGCGGCCACCGGCATGGCGGCCATCAGCCACGACATCGGCGGCCACAACGACACCACCGGCCTGCAGGGCTCGGAGACCTACATCGTGAACGGGCAGACCAGGCGGACCACCAAGCTGCCCGACGACCTGTACGCCCGGTGGGTCCAGTTCGGCACCTTCCAGCCGATCGACCGCCTGCACAGCAACCATGGCGACCGGCTGCCCTGGCAGTACGGGGCCGCGGCGAAGGACTCGGCCAAGAAGTTCCTCAACCTGCGGGAGAGCCTGGTGCCGTACACGTACACGCTCGCCAAGGAGGCCAACGCCACCGGCGTCCCGATCGTCCGCCCGACATATCTGGAATATCCCGAAGAGGAGGCCGCCTACGCCGCGGCCGCCACCCAGTACTTCTACGGCCCCGACCTCCTGGTCGCCCCCGTGACCACGCCCGGCGCCACGGCCACGACCTCGGTGTGGTTCCCGCCGGGGCAGTGGACCGACTACTTCACCGGCCAGACCTACAGCGGCGGCACGACCCGGAGCATCACCACCGGCCTCGACACGATGGCCGTGTTCGTCAGGGCCGGGGGCATCGTGCCGACCCGTACCGCCAAGGACAGGATGACCGTCAGCATCGCGGCGGGGGCCTCAGGCTCGGTCACGCTGCACGACAAGACCAGGATCCAGTACTCGGAGTCGGGCGGGCGGCACACCGTGAGGATCAGCGGGAGGACGACCGGCCGCCAGTGGACCCTCTCCCTGCGCAACGCGGCACCGCCCACCAACCTGCCCGCGAACGCGTACCACTACGACAGCGCCACCCGCACCCTGACCGTCACGCTCCCCCAGCACAACCCGGTCACCTTCACCTACAGGTGATATCGCCGACGCCGTGAGCGCCCGGCGGGCTCGCAGGGGCTCGCCGGGCGCTCCGACGTCCCAGGTCACGCCGACCATGACCGCCAGGGCCTCGGCCGGGTACGACACCTCGCCCTGCCGCACGATCACCCCACGGATGGTCCGCGAGACGGCAAGGCTCGGCTCATGGATGAGCAGCACGAGCCGACGACGACCTGCGGCCGGTTACGTCGAAGACCGGGCCCGCCTAGGAAAGCCCCAGGTTCCGGCGCGCCCGGACGTAGCGGCGTCCCGGCATGAGAGACGCCGCCGACCACGGCAGGATTGCCGGCATGCGCCTGCCCGCACCCGCCAGCAGGCGCTGCGCGCGGGTGAGGTGCCCGCCGAAGTAGAACGCGGCACCGAACAGGTGCATGGCGTCCAAGGCACGCGCATGCGGCCGGTTGCCGTCACCGGGTCGCCCGCACGCGCCGATGCCGTCACACCCCGAACGAAGGCGAGCAGCTCTTCGTCGGAGCCGTACCATTTCGCGCACAGTGCCTGGACGCGGCTGTAATGCCCGAGGTACAGGTGCGGATCACGAGCGGTCAGCTCCTTCCAGATCCGGTCGAGCTCCTCTCTGCCGCTCTGCATGCCGATCCCATGCCACTGCAGCCGGTCCCACGGCACAGGATCGTCCGGCAGCGCCTCCGCCGCCTGCTCCAGCGGCCCGGCCGCGCTCGCCAGCACCTCCCAGAAACGGGCGAAGCGCTCCTCCCCCACGTACGGGGCCCGGAAGGCACCGCGAATCGCCCACGCCTGCTCGATCCGCGCGGCGCCGAGCCAGAGCAGACCGTCGGCGTTGTCTCCAGCCAACCGGCCCAACGTCTCGGTGTGCGAGGCGCCGGCGATCGCCAGCTGTTCGACACGGAGTGCCCGCAGTTCGTTGTCGCCGCGGGCCTGGTTGATCAGTTCCAGGCCGGGCTCCAGTCGCCCGGCTTTCACCTGCGGCAGGACCTGCTCCAGCGCCGGGTCGTCCCAGGACCTTCCCAGCCGCATCCGCGACGTCTTGTCCAGCAGATCAACGACCGTCCGGATCACCCTTATCAACGACATCCGTGATCAATAGCGCAAGCGGCCGTAGAGCCGCAACACGAGCTGGAACGTCTCCTCCCAAGGATCTTGGCGGCTCGACGGTCTTGAAGACGACCCCGCCGTTGACGCCGGCGGAGCGGCGATCGGTCCGGCTGCCGTCAGTATCCGGACGGGGTACGAGGCGTGTACGGGGTTCCAGGAGGTGGGCCTCGTCAGCGATGAGGTCGATGTCGAGGGTGAGCACCCCCACCGCGGGGTGGTGTTGTCGTTTCACGCCGGCGTAGTGGCTGCCGACGTCGTGGCGGGCCCACATCTGCCGGAACACGTCGCTGCGTACCGACAGCTCTCCGATCAGGTCGGACAGGCCGCGGTCGAACGGGTCGCGGCCGGCGTGCGCGCGCAGGATGTTCACCACGCCCTGCGCGTTCTGTTCCCAGTCCGGGAAGCACTCCCGCGCCTGCGGACTCAGAAACAGGAACCGGGCATGGTTCGGGGTCTGCCCGGCGGGTGTGTGCCAGCCGGAGAACAGCACGCCGGCGATCCGGTTCGCGGCCAGGATGTCCATCCGGGCGTTCGCGATGAACGCCGGCCCTTCGCTCTCCAGCGCCGACACGATCCTCAGCAGGCTCGCTCTCACGGGCGCGGCTGCCGCGCGGGTTCGGCGTTTCGTGCCGGGCCGGATCGTGCGGGCCAGATCCGTCAGATGTTCCCGTTCCGCGCCGTCCAGCCGCAGCGCCCGGGCGACCGCGTCCAGCACCGAGTCCGATGCCCCGGCGACCTGCCCGCGTTCCAGGCGCGTGTAGTAGTCCACGCTCACCCCGGCGAGCCTGGCGACCTCGTCGCGCCGCAGTCCCGGCACCCGGCGTGCGCGCATCCCGTAGTGCAGCACCCCCGCCTCCTCCGGGGTCAGGCGGGCGCGGCGCGACATCAGGAATTCGCGCAGCTCACGTTTCGGATCCATGCGCTTCACGCTATGTACTATCTGGACCGTTAAGGCAGGCCCTACCATTTCCTGCATAACCGCGCCCTGCCTAATATGCGGCAGGTGTTCGACGTGAACGTGTTCAGCGTCGTCGCCGTCACCAACGTGTTCCTCCCCCTGCTGCGCCGCGCCGAGGCCGCCAGGATCGTGAACCTGTCCAGCGAGGTCGGATCGCTGTCGACGGTGCTCGACCCGGCCTCCCGGATGTACGCGCTGACCGACCTGCCCTGCACCGCGTCCAAGACCGCGCTCAACATGGTCACCGGCCTCTACGCCAAGGAACTCGCCGGCACCGCCATCAAGGTCTCCGCCGCGATTCCCGGCTACTGCGCAACCGACCTCAACGACCACACCGGCCTCCGCTCCGCCGACGACTGCGCCTCGGCCGTGATCACTCCCGCCACCCTGCCCGCCGACGCGCCTACCGGGCAGTACTGGGGCGCCCTGTTCGCCACCGGCCAGAACGGCGCAGCCGCCTGGTAGCCCGATCATGCTTTTCCGGTGCCAGCGCATCGACACCTCGCCCCCGGTCCTGCGGCCTCCTCAATAGGTCCTGTTGCGGGCGGCCCTTACCGCAGCACTATTTGCGGGCGCTCGCGCGGGGCGTACGTTTTGCTGACCCGACCGTTTTTGGAACGGTCCGGCACCAGGACGAGGTCGATGGAGCCCTATCAGTTCTTCACCCCCTTCCCGCCGCCACCGCCGACCGCGACACCGTTAAGGTGTGGTTCTTCCAACGAAAGGTGCAGGTAAGCGCCCTCTGCTCCGGCCACACCCCGAGGTCGGGCTTCAGCCTGGACACGATGACCGCCCTGAGGAGCAAACTCACGACCTACGAGAGCAGGGTCGGCCTGAACGAGATGACCCCAGGCGCCGCGATCACCCAGTTCCAGCAGTGGCTGGACGCCTACGGCGACAACGGAGCGTGGCAGATCTACGTCGACGACCAGGCCCGCAAGGACAGCGCCGAGCGGGAGCGCCAGCGGGTCGAGGTCGAAGCGAGGAAGATCAGGGACGCCGAGAACGCGGCCCGCTCCACGGCCACGGGCATCTGCGATCGATACCGCGCGGGGCTGCTGAGCAGCAGAGCGAGCGAGACACCGGTGGGACGAGTCGTCTGCGGCTTGGCCGTGATCGGCTCGCCCGGAGCGACCTACGAGGGTTTCAGCGGCCAGGACATGCACCAACACACGACCACCCCTCTCATCACCGCACTGGTCAGCGGCATCACGCAGTCGGAGAAGTGGCCGCCGGAGTCCTGCGCCGAGGTGGACGCGCTCAAGCGCTGGCTGAACGGCCCCGGCGCCGGCATCAGCTCGGTCGAGAAGATCCCCGGGGACACCTTCGTCTTCCATGCCCGGGTGTGGCACCCCGGAGGCAAGTGGGGCGGTAAGGAGACCTCGCCGGGCTGGAAGGACCGCGGCGCCTGCGTCTACTGCCAGCACTGGATCAGGCGCATCGGCGCCAGGAGCGTGTGAGCCCCGGCGGGCGTCCCGCGGGGCGCCCGCCGCAGACTCCATCCGCTGGTACGACCCCGCCGGCTCAGGACATCCCCTGTCCCCTCGCGTTCCGCCGCTGTCCCCAGGGCTTAGCCTGCATGGATGCAGCGCATCCTGGTAGTCGGCATCAGCGGGGCGGGTAAATCCACCATGGCACGGGCCCTGAGCAGCCAACTCGCCGTGTCCTATCACGAGATGGACGCCCTGTACTTCGCCGGTCCCGGTTGGACCGTGAACGAGCGGTTTCCCGCTCAGGTCGCAGAGATCGCCAACTCACCGGCCTGGGTCTTCGACTCGTTCGGGTACCCAGAGGTCCGTGACTTGCTATGGGAACGCGCCGACACCGTCGTATGGCTGGACTACCCACGGCGGATCATCATGCCTCGGATCCTGCGGCGGTCACTGCGCAGGACACTTCTCCGCGAATCAATCTTCAACGGGAACCGGGAGACCGTGGCGGAATGGTTCCGGCGAGATCACCCCGCATGGTGGGCATGGTCCCAGCACGCGGCGCGACGAGCGGACATACAGCAGCGCATCGATGACCCACGCTTTGCTCCCTTGCATGTGATCCGCTTCACCACGGCGTCCTCGTCTGCGACCTGGCTCGGTTCCATCGGACATCGGTGACACCGGTCCGGCTTGGGTGGCACGGGACAGTTGGCCTTACGTCGCGATCTTTGTCCGTGCGGAGTACCAGCGGGTCGATGAAGGAATCTCCGGCGCGGCTCGAACCAATGAGCGTTCAGTGGCATCCAACAAGGTCACGGTATCTGAAGGGATTCATGTGATCATCGGGTTGAACGGCGCCTCCGGGGCAGCGACCATGTCGACAGGCGACCGGGGCTGCTCATGACACAGGGTGCCTACGCAGCCGTGAGCGCGTCCCAGGCATGGTGATCCGCAAACGCGCCCCACGCGCGGTGCAGCGAATCGACGTGGCCCGCCTTCCCGAAGATATCGTGGTGCTCATCGACGCCCTCGAGCCTGGCGAGAACTTGGTCGTCACGCGTGACGGCGCGTCGATAGCGACAATCTCCAGCACCATCGACGTGGTCCAAGGCGCCATCGTCGATCGCGACGCGCCGGACGAGGCCAACGATCAAGCACCGATCGACTACGAGAGCGTGACGGTCGTGGCCACCGCGATGGAGCTGTCGACCGCGGCTCGGGTTGCGCTGTCGACACAGCTCGGGGCGGACTACGTAGTGCTCGACATGCATGCGGCTCCCACGACAACCGATGTACTGCTGGTACCGCCAGGCAGCCCGCAGCTGATTGCGGCGCTCCGATCGATGTTCCCGAAAGCTCGCGTCATCGTCACCGAAATCGAGGACCACGAACTCGGAGTTCAGTACCACGGCCCGGTCCGCCGCCTGCTCGACGCCGGCGCCGATGCGTATCTACCTCCGGCGACCCTCCCGCTCCTGGCCAGGCAGCTTGACTACACACTGAATCAGGGGCGCGAGATCGCCGGCGGGGCTGCTACACCCTTGCAGATCGCACCGACCGCGGCTCCGGCAGATCCAGACGACGAATGACCCCGCACACATGGCCATGAGCAGGATGCTGAGTTCGTGCCATCGAAGGTTGGATGGGTCTGAGAGCTTGTTGAGATCGCCGGCGTACGGTGTCATGGACCGCAACGAGGGGCGTCACCGAGATGAGCGGGGCAGGCATGGAGGGACGCATCGAGAAGGCCAAGCTGTCCTGTGAGCACCCTGTCTTCGTCGGCGATGTCGGTGAGCCGGCCGCGGCGGAGCGGGAGCTGGACAAGGTCGAAGCCGAGCTCGCGTTGGCCCGGGGACGGATCTTGCACGCGCGGTTCCTCGATGACCGGCGCGAGGACCCACGTGAGCTGACGCTGTTCGAGCGTGCGACACACCTGTACCGGACGCTGGGTGATGCGGCGGGCGAGGCGGGTTCGGTGTTCTGGGAGGGCTGTTTCCACCAGGTCGTACGGAGCGACCCCGACCGCGCCATTCCCCTCCTTGAGCAGTCGTACGACCTGGCCACTGCGGCAGGCGACCGATACACCCAGTGGGAAGTGCTCCGGCACCTGGGGATCGCGGACCATGCCGCGGGCCGGCTGGACGCCGCCCGGGAGCATCTGGAGGCATCGGTACGGCTATGCCGGGAGCTCGGGCTGCCGGCCGCTGTTGCCGCCAACCAGGTAGGGCTGATCTACATCGCCGCCGCGCAAGGGCGACGGGACGACGCGGTGGCGCTGGCCGCAGAGGCGTACGCCACCGCCGAGGCGTGCGGGGCCCACCGCATCATGCGGCAGGTCGCGCAGGCGCGTATTCAGACCATGGCGCCGGACACCGATCATGGCGAGACCCACGATCAGAGCGCACCTTGAGCCGCTGAAGCTTCGACGTCGCAAGCTTGAGGTTCACCGTCGCAGACCTCGCGGAATAGAGCGGGGAAGGGCGCTGTTCACGTCATCAAGTTCAGATTTCAACTGTTGACGAGGGGATTATTGTGGAGATCGCCTTCATGTTGGTCATGAGCGTCATCGTGGGCACCTTCCTCGCCGGCGCGATGACCGCCCTCGCGCTGAGCGGCATCAAGGACCGGCAGTGGCCGGTGCTCCGGCGTCGGCGCATCGTCTACCGCGGCTTCATCCCTCGCTGAGCGCGCCGACGCGGCTGATCAGGGTCCGCCTGCAGCTCGCCCGTACCGGACGTAGCGGCGAGCCCGCCGTCGGCGATGAACCGGTACGGCAGGGTGCCTTCGCGGACGGACGGGAGCGCGCATGGAGCCGACCGGGGAGGAGCCCGGAGCCCAGCAGGCACGCGCGGCCCGGGAACGGATCGCCGACGTGGTGCGGCGCATGGGCGGCGGCCTGCTGAAGCTGTCGCCGCACGGGATCGTGGTGACGCTGTGCGCGTGCGCCCTCATCCCGCTGACCTCCGGCAACCTGCTCGCCGCCGGGGCCGACGTGCTCGGCGGAGTGGGCGGCAACGTGCTCGCCGACGTGCTGATCAAGGCGGCGGAGGCGTTGCGGCGGCGTACCTCCGGCCGTCCTCCCACGCAGGAGGAGCTCGAGGCCGAGGTCGTCGCCCGGCTCCTCGCAAGCCTGGAGGAAGGCGGGGAGGGCGCCGGCGAGCTGCGGCGCGCGATGGCGGCGGTGCTGCACCGGGTGGACGCGGCGGGCGCCGCCATCGAGGCGGCGGTCGTCAGCGGCGACCGCCGGATCCAGGAGCGCCTCACCGAGGCGTTCGGCGAGCTGAGCGGCGACTTCGCCGAGTTCCGCCTGCTTCTGGAGGACATGTCGCGCAAGGTGACCGAGCTTCTGCGGGTACGGCACCACGAGGAGGCGCGGGCCCGGAGCGACCGCGATCTCATGCTCAGGCAGTACGAGCATTCGATCCGGATCCTCGAAGAGCTGTCGCTGCTCAACGGGCGCCTGGACGCCCCGCGGCCGGAGGGGGCACCCGGTCCCCGCTGGCGTGCCGGGCCGGCGCCGTACCGGGGCCTGTGGCCGTTCGAACGGGAGCACGCGCCGATCTTCCACGGCCGTGAGCGGGACACCGCCCGGCTGCTCGGCCGGCTGGCGGAGCGCCTGACCGGGTCGGGCCTGGTCATGGTGGCCGGGGCGTCAGGAGCGGGCAAGTCCTCGCTGCTGCGGGCCGGGCTGCGGCCCGCGATCTCCCGCGGCCTGCTGCCCGGCGCGCCCGGCAGCGAGCACTGGCCGCAGGAACTGATGACGCCGGGAGAGCACCCGCTCGACGAACTGGCGGTCCGGCTGAGCCATCTCGGTCAACTGGAGGCCGGGGCGGTGCGCCGCTCACTGGGAGCCAACCCTCAGGACGCGCACCTGACCGTGCGGCACGCCGTACTGGCCGAGGCCGAGCGGCTGAAGCGCCGCGACCCGGGCCGGCTCGTGCTCGTCGTGGACCAGTTCGAGGAGGTGTTCCTCCTGGCCGGGCGGGAGGAACGGGAGGCGTTCGCCACCGCCCTGGTGGCGGCGGCCCGCTCGGCCGCGCTCGTGGTCCTGGGCGTGCGCGGCGACTTCGCCACCGAGTGCAACGCCCATCCCGTGCTGGCCGAGGCGCTGGACGGCGGGCAGTACACGCTGGGCCCCATGACGGAGTCCGACCTGCGCCGCGCCATCACGGGACCGGCCACGGCGGCCGGGGTCCAGGTCGAGCCGGCGCTGGTCGACGACGTGCTGCATGACCTGCGCTCGCGGACCGGCGAGGCCGCCTACGGCACGGGCGCGCTGCCCCTGCTGTCGCACGCGATGCTGCTCACCTGGGAGAAGTGCGCGGGCGGCACGCTGACGAGCCAGGCGTACGGCGAGGTCGGCGGGATCGCCCACGCCGTGGAGTCGGCCGCCGACGAGGTGTACGAAAGCCTTTCCGCCGAACGGCGTCAGGTCGCGCGGGAGGTCTTCCTGAGGCTGGCCGTCATCGGACCCGACGGGCGACCCGTGCGCCGCCGGGTGGCGCGCGACGAGCTGGTCGGCAGGCGTCCGGCGGGCGGCACGGACGACGTCGAAGCGGTGCTGGAGGCGTTCACCGAGCGCCGGCTCCTGGTCCGGAGCGGCGACCCGGGTGACGGCCGAAGCGGCGACGCGCACGGCGCGGTGGAGATCGCCCACGACGCGCTGCTGGAGGAGTGGCCCAAGCTCAAGAAGTGGCTCGACGAGGGCCGCGGCGACCACGTGCTGTTCCGCCAGTTCCTGGACGGCGTCGCCGACTGGGAGGCGAGGAAGCGCGACCCGGAATTCCTCTACCGGGGTACCCGGCTGGCTGCGCTGCGAGAGGTGTTCCCGCGCTGGGAGGCGGACCCCGTGCGCGGTCCCGCGCTGACCGGGGCACAGCGTGTGTTCCTGCGCGAGAGCGACCGGCTGGAGAGGCGGGCCACCCGCTTCCGCCGCGCGGGTCTGGCCGCACTGGTGATCCTGTTCCTGACGTCGGTGGTCGGGGCGGGTTTCGCCGCGAACCGCGCCGCGGAGGCGAGCGCGCAGGAGGACGCCGCGCGCTCGCGCGAGCTGGCGGGCCGCAGCCTGGAGCTCGGCGAGACCGACCCGGCACTGTCACGGCTGCTGGCGGTGGCGGCCCGCAGGATGAGGGACACGCCGGAGGCCCGCGCGGCCACGACCGCCGCCCTGCTCAACCCGGCCCGCTCCGTGTTCACCGGCCACACGGGGGTGGTGGACGAGGTGGCGTTCGCGCCCGACGGCAGGCTCCTGGCGTCGGCGGGGCGCGACGGCACCGTCCGGCTGTGGGACACCGCGACGGGCCGCCAGGCCGCGCGCTTCACCACCGGGCCTGGGGAATGGGCGACGGGGCTGGCCTTCAGCCAGGACGGCCGGCTGCTGTTCGGCGCGAGCCGCACGGAGCAGGCCGACGGGGGCGCCATCCGGATCTGGGACGTCGCCACCCGGCGCCCCTCCGGCGATCCGATCGCCGTCCCCGGGTTCACCGATGGGACCACCACGCCCTTCGAGGCTCTGGCCATCAGCCGGGACGGCGCGACGCTCGCCGCCGTAGGAGGGGACGGCACGCTGTACCTGTGGGACGTCGCCACCCGCCGGCGGATCGGGGACTTCCAGACCGACCAGGCCGAGGACGTCACCTTCAGCCCAGACGGGAAGACGCTCGCCACCGCCGGCACGCGCGGGCAGGTGCTGTTCTGGGACGTGGCCCGGCATCGCGAGATCAGGCCCAGCCCGGTGACCCGTACGGGGAACATCGAGGCGTGGAAGGTGGCCTTCACCCCCGACGGAACCAGACTGCTGAGCGTCGACAGCGACGACACCGTGCGCTGGTGGGACACCGCCACCCACACACAGATCGGCGCCCCGCTCAAAGGGCCCGGCGCTGCTCTGGCCGTCAGCCCCGACGGCACGCTCCTGGCCGCCGACGGCGGCGGCACTGTCGTCCTGTACGACACCGTCACCCGCGAGCAGGTGGGGACACCTCTCGTGGGCCACACCGGCACGCCCCAGGACGTGACGTTCTCCCCGGACGGGACGCGGCTGGCGAGCGCCGGCGTCGACGGCACCGTCCGCGTGTGGGACCTCCTGCGCGGTCGGCAGGCAGGCAGACCTGTCACCAAGCGGGGCACGGGCACCATCTACCGCATGGCGCTCAGCCCCGACGGGAGCACGCTGGCCACATCAAGCGTGCCCGGCGCCTTCCTGTGGAACCTGGCCGCGCGCGACCGGCTTGGCGGGCCCCTGTCGGCCGGTGAGATGGGCGAGCACGGCCCGGTCGCCTTCAGCCCCGATGGCAAGGTGCTCGCCACCGGACAGAGCAACGGGGCGATCCGGCTGTGGGACGTCGCCACGCGGCGCAAGATCGGGGAACCGCTGCTCGGCCATGCCGCGCACCTCGACAACTGGGTGCTGGCGCTGGCGTTCAGCCCCGACGGCGCGACGCTCGCCAGCACCGGATTCGACGACACTTTACGATTCTGGGACGTGCGCGCGCACCGGCAGCTCGGCGCGCCGGTGACCGGCGTCCAAGCCTCGTCCCTGGCCTTCGCCCCCAAGGACGCCACCCTCGCCATCGGCATGGACGACGGGACCATCAGACTCCTCGATCCGCGCACACGCAGCGACAAGACCACCCCGCTGCGCGGCCACACCGGCGCCGTCGAGCACGTCGCCTTCAGCCCGGACGGCCGCCTCCTCGTCAGCGCGAGCGCCGACCGGACGATCCGGCTGTGGGACGTGACCACCGGACGACAACTCGGGCAGCCACTGGTCGGACACACCGACACGGTCTGGATGGTGGCCTTCTCCCCCGATGCCCGGCTGCTCGCCAGCGCCGGCCGCGACCGGACGATCCGGCTCTGGGACGTCGCCACCGGGCGGCAGCTCGGCCGCCCGCTGACCGGCCATCGCGAGGACGTCTCCGCAGTGGCCTTCACCCCCGACGGTCGCACGCTGGTGAGCACCGGCTACGACAAGACGATCCGGCTCTGGAACGTGGCTTTGCCCGCCGTGCGCGTGGAGAACGTCTGCGCCTCGGCCCAGCGGGCGCTCACCCGGCAGGAATGGGGCCTGTACGTGCCGGGCAGAGCGTACGAGCCGGTGTGCGCCGGCCCCTAGGGCTGAATATTGATGAAGGGGTCCCAGCAGTAGTAACCCTGCTTCTCACCCTTGTGGTTGAGAATCATGAAGCTGAAGTTGTAGGTGACCGTCCCCGTGTCCAGGACCTCGCACTCCCAGTAATAGCTGTTGATTCTCTGGGTGGTGGGATTCAGCGGGTCCTGGCTGTTCGGCTGTGGCTCGCTGAGCATCACCGACCTTGGTACGGGGGTGCTGATCAGGTCCTGTCCTGCCAGGGTGTTGAACCTGTAGAGGATGCCGGTGTACTCGGAGTTCAGGGATAGTGTCGTCTCGCGCCACCTGATGATGTCCATTGGGGAGGCGTTGATTGTCAACTCGCTGCCCGGAGCGCCGCCGAGTTGGTTCTGCCGGGTGGTCATGTAGATCAGGTTGCTGCTGTCGGGGATCGATGTCGGCCCGTTCGGCTCGGTGTTCTTGCCGAACCTTCCGAGAATGGTTTCCGCGTCGATGGCGATGAGGACGTTGATGAATTCTGACATGCAGAAATTCCCCCTGTCGTATCCGACGAAAACAGACCGTGCCCAGACCTCAATCACGACTTGAAGGCCGCCGGGCGAATGCCTCCACCATGATCTTTGACATTGAGTGCTGTCAAGGATGCATAATGTAACCCAAATAAAGTCGTGTTATCCCGTAACGCTTGGCGCTGAGGTGATGAGCAGCCGGAATACGTCCCTGGAGGACCAGAAGGGCGCGCCGTCCCCCCGCGCAAATGTGGCAGACAAGACAGGGGTGCATTACTGAAATGCGCGCTTCTGGCTTGATCGCATATCGCGCAGTGGCGGTTAGGACAAAACGGCGGATCTGGTGATGTAGTTGGTGAGGTTGCGGAATCCGAGGGCGGAGCCGCGGAGGTGTTCGAGCCGTCCGTTGATGACCTCGGCCGGTCCGTTGGAAGTGCCCGGGCGTTCGAAGTAGGCCGGCACGTCGGTGGCTCGGTTGTTCAGTGTGCGAAGGTGACCGGGGCCGGAACTTGAATCGTGGCTTCGGTCGTGGCTTGTGGCCCGTTTGGCTCTGGGGCATTCAGCGGCTGATGTCGTCCAACTCGGTCAAGTCCTCATGAGAGAGGGAGAGTCCCGCGCCGGCGATGTTCTCGCGCAGGTGTGCCGTGGATGACGTGCCGGGGATGAGCAGGATGTTCGGTGATCGCTGCAGCAGCCAGGCCAGTGCGACGGACATCGGTGTCGCCTCCAATCGAGCGGCGACCGCCGAGAGCGCCGAGGACTGAAGCGGGGTAAAGCCCCCGAGGGGGAAGAAGGGCACGTACGCGACGCCGTCGGTGGCGAGCCGGTCGATGAGCTTGTCGTCGTGGCGGTGGGCGAGGTTGTACATGTTCTGCACGCACACGATCGGCGCGATGCTCTGTGCCTCGGTGACCTGCTCCGCGGTGGCGTTGCTGACCCCGAGGTGGCGGATCAGGCCCTGCTGCCGGAGTTCGACGAGCGTCTCGAACGCCTCGGCGAGCGAGCCGGGCTGGGGACCTTCGGCGTTGCCGAGCCGGAGGTTGACCAGGTCGAGTACGTCGAGCCGGAGGGACTCGAGGTTGTCGTGGACCTGGCGGCGCAGATCTTCGGGTCGCCGGGCCGGAGGCCAGCCACCCTGTTCGTCGCGGGTCGCGCCCACCTTGGTCACGATGTGCAGCGACTCGGGATAGGGGTGCAGTGCCTCGCGGATCAACTCGTTGGTGACGCGCGGCCCGTAGGCGTCGCTGGTGTCGATGTGAGTGATACCGAGGTCGACCGCTGCGCGCAGAACGGCCAGGGCACCGTCGCGATCGGCGGGCGGCCCCATGACCCACGGGCCGGCCAGTTGCATGGCGCCGTAGCCGAACCGGGTGACGGTCAGGTCGCCCAGAGGCCAAGTGCCGCCGGGAAGAGAGAGGGAGGGTGTGCTCATCTTGTCGCCTTTCGTCGTGCACTTGGGGGTGGCGCCTTCTGCCTCCCTGCATCAGCATTGGAGAGAAACTTCCTGTCAGGAAGTAGGCACTTTGGAGTGCGTAACCCACCCATCGGTGAGAGGTGCGATCAGTGACGACGATGAAGGCGGCTCAGAAGAGGGCTCAGGCCAAGGTGGAGTACAACGCGTTCCTGGCAGAGTGCCCCAGCCGGCAGCTGCTCGACCGAATCTCGGACAAGTGGGTCGTCCTGATCCTGTGCGCGCTGGGCGGCGACAACAGCCCTCGCCGGCCCGGTGCGGCACACGCGGACGCCCCGAAGGCGATGCGTTACTCCGAGATCTCTCGGCTTCTGGCCGGGGTCAGCCAGAAGATGCTGACCCAGACGCTACGGTCGCTGGAACACGATGGTCTGCTCACCCGTACCGTGACGCCAACCGTCCCTGTCACCGTCTCCTACGAGCTGACCGACCTCGGTCTCTCGCTCCACCACATGACGCGCGGGCTCAGAAACTGGGCGCAGACGCACATGGCCGAGGTCCTCGCAAACCGCGAGAACTACGACGCTCGCACCTCCTGACGGCACGACGATGGACTTCCTGGCCGTGCACGACGAAAGCCCTCGCTGCGACGACGACCGCGCGGACGGACCTCGCCCGCGCGGCGGCATCGGCGCAGGTCAGACCGAGTACCTGCAGATCAGCGCCTGGCTGGCGCCCTGGGCAGAGCCGAGGTAGGTGTAGGTGGGGTTGAAGTACGCGCACGCGGCGGAGGCGCTTCCGCTGCCGGTGTAGGTCATGCCGGAGCCGCCGCTGCTCCAGCGGTAGCAGCTCAGGCCGCCGTTGTAGAAGCCGATGGTGGAGGAGGAATTGACCCTGGCGGAGCAGTAGTCGCCGAGCGAGATCGGGCTGTAGGTCACCTCCACGTCTGCCGCCTGCGCCGGCGCGGCGGAGATGGACAGCGCGCCGAGCGCGGCGAGCATGACGGTGAGGAGGGCAGGGACACGACGAACCACGAGGACCTCCGGGCAGTAAGTCGCCGAGTCAGTGGGACAGGGCGTCACGTGCAGCAGGAGCGCGATGGAGCATCGCGCGCCGCGATACGCTGCGTTGATCGCAGTATTAAATAGGAAAGCTTCCTATGCAATAGCTGTCTCACGCGGCTCCTGGGGAACGTCTCCGTCAGGCTCGGCGGCGCTGCCGTGGGTCAGCGGAGGGGGTCGAAGTCGGCCAGGGCGGCGGGTTGCTTGCCGGTGGTGATCTGTTCGGCCAGCAGCCGTCCCGTGATCGGGCCGTGGGCCATGCCCCACATGCCGTGCCCGCCCGCCACGTAGACGGTGGGAGCCACCGTCGCGCCGATGAGCGGCCGTCCGTCCGAAGTGACGGGGCGAGGCCCTACCCAGAGGTCGGTCCGCTCCTCCCAGTGCACACCCCGCAGCAGCGGACGGGCGGAGGCGATGATGGCCTCCAGCCGGGCGGGCACCTGCGGGGCGTCCGGGTCCCGGAACTCCATGGTGCCCGCCACCCGCAGCCGGCCCTGGTACGGCGTGCACGCCACACGTACGTCGGGCAGGTAGACGGGACCGGGGACGGGATGGTCGACCGGCACGGTGAAGGAGTAACCGCGGCCCGCCCGCACCGGGACGCGCACGCCCCACTCCCGGGCCAGCCGGGGCAGCCACGCGCCGGTGGCGAGCACCACCGCGTCGGCGGACAGGACGGTGCCCTTGGCCGAGCGGACGACCACCTTCCTGTCATCGGTACGCACTTCGTCGACCTCGACGGCGTACACGGTCGCGCCGCGTCGCATGACGGCCTTGCCCAGAGCGTGCACGAAGGCGCCCGGGTCGACGTAGCGCTGGCCGTCGATCCGTACCCCTGCCCTGAGCGGGTCGCCGGCGAGCGGGACGTGCTCGCTGAGCCGGTCGCCGTCCAGCACGGTGTGATCGACCCGCTGCCCGACCGCCTGGAGCCTGCGCAGCTCGCGCAGCAGCCCCTGGGCCTGGCGTGGCGTACGGAACGCGGCCGTGATCGGCGCCGCGACGACCGGGGCGGACACGCCGTCGGCGGCGAGCACCTCGTAGGCCTCGATGCATTCGTCGTTGAGCGGCACGTTGGCGCGCGCGGCGCGGGTCCAGGACCGCCAGTGGCTGTTGGCGGCGAACCCGGCCAGGAACCGCCACAGGCCCGGGTCGAGGCTCGCGGGCACGTGCAGCGGCGCGGCCGGGTTCAGCAGCGAGCGCAGGCCGTAGCGCAGGACGGCGGGCTCGTTCAGCGGGATCGCCAGGCCGGGAGCGATCCATCCGGCATTGCCCCAGGAGGCGCCGGCCGCCACTCCCCCGCGGTCCACCACGTCGACCTGGACGCCGCGTTCCTGCAGGAACCAGGCCGTCGACAGGCCCACGATGCCCGCGCCCACCACGATCACCGATCTCGGCCAGTTGCCGACCATGCCCAACCTCCAACGGGACGAATGACGGGGTGTCCCAGTCAGCATGGCCCTGGCGGCGACCTGCGGCGTTGTGGGCGGGCGACAATCGCGGCGCCGCCGTTGTCGATCCGGTACAACGTGTCAGTGGCGGGGCTCGTCCTCGACGGCGGCCAACATGATGATCATGGCGAGGCGCTTGCGACCGTCGTTCAGGTCCAGGGGAACGAGCTCGTCCATCTTGCGCAGCCGGTTGCGCACGGTGTTGGGATGCACTCCAAGCTGCTCGGCGGCCAGGGCCAGGTCGCCCTGGCTCATCAGCCAGGCCCGCAGCGTGGCCACGAAGCCCGTACCGTGACGGCTGTCGTGCCGCAGCAGCGTGCTCACCGGCCCGCGGGCCGGAGTCCGGCCGGTACGCGCCGCCGCGCGCAGCCGCCGCAGCAGAATGTCGTCCCAGGACTCGTCGTAGGCGGGCGGGACGGCGCCGGGCCTGGCGCTCTCGTGCAGCGCCAGGCACTCGTCGGCTTCCTGGCGGGCGGCGGGCAGCTCCGCGACCTCGGCGGGTGCGCTGATCCCGGCCGCGACGTGCATCTGAGCGGGCAGTTCGCGGTGGAGGGCGATGATCCACTGCCGGGCCGCGTCGGCCTGCTCGGCCGGCATGATGGTGTAGAGCGTGTCGCCGAGCAGCGCGCTGCGGCCGGGTCTGGACCAGCCGAATCCGGTGGTCGCCTGCTCGAAGGCCAGCAGCAGCGCCGCGTGCCGATCGGCGGTGTGCGCGCGGACGGCGATGACCCGCATCGGCTGCGGTGCCAGGCCCAGCCGGCTGATCATCGTCTCGGCGTCGGAGCTGCCCTCCAGCAGCCGGATGACCAGGTCCGACTCCACCTGCCGCTCCAGGTCGGCACTGGCCCGGGAACGCAGCAGGTGCAGTGCGACGGTCCGCGCGCCGTCCGCCAGCGCGCGGAGATGGGCGCCGGTCAGCGGGCGCTCGCAGGTCACCCACACCCAACCGAGCAGTTCGCGGCCGGCCCGCGCCGCCACGGCCATCCGCCCGGTCAGGCCGTGCCCGGCATCGGCGGGGACGAACACCGGCTCGTCCGTCGCAGCCAGCCGGGCGAACACCCCCTGCTGCTGGAACAGCTCGCGCAGCCGGTCGGGAACGCGCCGGGCGAGGATGGTCTCCAACCGGGCCGGGTCGCCTGCCTGCTGGGAACGGGAGTAGGCCAGCACCCGCGAGTGCCGGTCCTCGATGGTCACCGCCCCGCCGATGACGTCGGCCAGGCTGTCGGCCAGGGCGAACAGGTCGGTCGGGCCGCGTCCGGAGGCGGTCTCACGGCTCTCCAGCACCAGCCCGTACACCACGCCGGCGAGCTGGCTCCACGAGACGGCGGGATCGGCCAGCAGGACGGCCACCCCGTGCCGGTCGCCGAGCGCGGCGGCGTCCCGCTCGACGTCCGCGCCGCTTTCTGCGGGGCGGACCAGGACCGCTGTGGCTCGGGACGCGGCGGCCCACTGCACGGCCTCGGCGATCGAGGTGGTGCCGACGGCCAGGAGCAGATCGCCGGCGGCGTGGCGGTCGGTGGCATCGGGCATCGCCACGCTGCGCAGCCAGGCCGAGCGCGCCTCGGGGTTGCCGCACAGCCGCACGCCGTACCCGCCGAGCACGTTCACCAGACGGTCCAATGTGATCATGTTCAACTCCGGGTCGGCGGAAGGGAGCGGGCTGCCCCGCTCCCCTCCGCGGTGTCAGGCGGCCTCGTGCCGCCGCTGGCAGTCGATGCAGTTGCGGGCCAGCGGCCGGACCTTGAGCCGTTCGAACGGGATGGCCGCCTGGCAGCGCGCGCAGCGGCCGTAGGTGCCGGCCACCAGCCTGTCGTAGGCCTGGGACAGCTCGGCAACGGCGCGCTCGGCGGCGGTGATCGAGATGACCAGCTCCTGCCACGTGCCGTCGGCGCCACTGCCGTCCTGCTCCTGCACCCGCAACCCGTCCAGGTGCCGCCTGCGCTGCTCCAGCTGCTGCTGCAGGTCCTGGCGCAGCGACTGGAGCTGCACGCTGCTGAGGTGTGAGGTCTCATGGTTGTCGGTCATGATGGAAGGTCCTTTCTGCGAACGGAATACGTCAGCGGGCGCGCAGGCCGAGGCCTTCGGCCAGGGCCGGCTGCAGGCACAGGCGCATCAGGCCGCGGATGGTGGCGTGCTGCGGCTGGGGCGCCACGCTGATCCGCAGCCGCAGCGCGGTGCGCAGGCGGCTCAGCAGCAGCTCCTGATGAGCGCCGCCGCCGGTGACCACCAGGCCTCGGGAGCGCGACGCGGCCGGCAGGCGGCGTAGCAGGCCCGCCGTCATCTCGACGACGCTTTCCAGCGCGTACGGCGGCAGCCCCTCGGCGGTGGTGGCGCCTAGCTGGAGGGAGGCCGCGTCGACGGCGGCCCCGGCACCGATGACCGCGGCCTCGACGATGCCCGCCCCGACGTCCAGCACCAGGCAGGGCTGGGGATCGAGAACGTCCAGGCCGACGCCGACGGCGGCGGCCAGCGGCTCCTCCACCAGCGTCACCTCGCACCCGGCGATCTCGGATACCGCGGCGTGGACGGCCCGGCGATCGCCCGGCGACGCCGCGATCGGCACCCCGGCCAGGACTCGCGCCGGCGGCCGGCCGTCGTAGAGCCGGGTGTCCTGCAACACCAGGCGCACCAGCCGAACGCAGGCGCGGGGGTCGGCCACCATGCCGTGCCGGATGGGCCGCACCACATCCGCCACGCCGGAGGCTCGCCTCATGATCGCCGACGGCCGGTCGGCGATGGCGTGCCCGCTCAGCGATCGAGTACGCGCGGTGCCCAGGTCGAGCGCCACCAGGCGCCGCACCGGGCTCATCCCGCGCTCCCACGTGCCACCGGGCCGGGCTCGCGCAAGCGCTCCAGCCGCGGAGATCCAACAAACGGCATGACGATGATCAGCTCCTAGCTGACGTCGAGAGAAAAGGCGGCATGGGACAGGTGGCCCTGTCACTTCTCCTGCCATAGGGACGGTCATCAGACGTCTCCAGGCGCAACGGCACGCAGAGACCCGGCGCCGACGGACGGCGTGGGCGCGCGGTCAGACTCCGCGGCGCGCGTGGCCGCAGAGCCGAACGGGGAAGACGTCGGCTAGGTGAGCGGCGGGCTGCGCGATCCCGCGGTGCGGTGCGCCAGCTGCTGAGGATCGCGGAACGTGTCCACGATCGAGCCCGGTGACGGCAGCAGCGCCAGATGGGCGAGCTCGCCGTGGCGTTGGCTGCGCATCGGCGGCCACAGCGACAGTACGTGGTGCTCGCGGACGCCGCTCGCCTGCGGCGGCAGGCTGGACAGGTCGGCGTCCCCTCCGCCCAGGCTCCACGCCGGGCCGGCGGCCGACCCCTGCACGACGACGGGTTTGCCGCTCGCTCTGCCCGAAGCGCTGGTCAGCATCAGCGACACCAGGGACAACAGGACCAGGGCCATCACGCCGACGAGCGCGATGGACCCTTGTGGTGTTCTCCACGGTCCCGTCATACGGCCGACCATAGCCCACACCACCGGAAAAGGCATGCCAGGCCATCACCGGCGGCGTGTGCGCCCGCAACCCCGCCGCTCAGATGCCCACGAGCAGGCCTCGCGGGAGCCTACGGCCCGGCACCTTTTGGCAAGATGTCTGCCCATGACAGTCGAGGATGACCTGTTCGCCGGCTTGGACGAGATTCGCTGGGGGCGCATGCGCCACGCCTATGGGTCCGCCGCCGAGGTTCCGGGCCTGCTGCGTGACCTGGTCGACCCCGACCCCGCCGTCCGCGAGAGCGCGCTCGACGGCATCTACGGCGCGGTGCACCACCAGGGCGACGTCTATCCGTGCACGGTCGCGGCGATCCCGTTTCTGTTGCGCATCGCCGAGCGCCCGGACCTCCCCGGCCGGCCCGGTGTCGTGGAACTGCTGGCCAGCATGGGTTCGGCGGAGGATCCCACCGAACTTTCCGGGCCGTACCGGAAGGCCAACGAGGCGGTCGAGGCGGCGTACCCGCTGTGGGAGCGGTTGTTGGAGGACGCGGATCCGCGGGTGCGCGGGGCGGTGCTCGAGGTGCTGCCCGCCTGCACGCGCCGGCGGCGGGCGGCGCTGACGCGGCTGCCCGGGCGCCTGGCGGAGGAGACCGACGAGGAGGTACGGCGCGCGATCGTGCGTACCGCCGGCACGCTGGCGCGGTTCGAGGAAGGCGTCGACCCCGCGCTGCGCGAGTGGCTGGCGGGGATCGTCGCGGCGGAGCCCGACCTGCCGCTCCGGCTGGTGGCGCTGGCCGAGCTCACCTCGTTGCCCGGCGCGCCGGACGAGCCGCCGGTGGCCGAGGTCGACGACGCGTTGGAGATGCTCTCGGCCGTGTACGGATCAGGCACGGCAGTCACCGCGCCCGCCGGTTTCGAGACCGGCACCCTCATCGGTGCCGTACGCCGGTTACGCGAACAGGGCGACGAAGGCCGGCGGGCCCCCGGAGCAAACGCACTCGTTCGCGGCCTGAGCGCGTCCTTCGGCGACCGCGTGGACGAGCGGGTGCGTCTGCTGACGGGCCTGCTGCGCTCCCAGGACTGGGAGCGTCACCTGGACGCCCTGACCTCGGCGGGCAATCTCGTCGACGGCTGGCGCGGTGACTACCGTGAGCTGATCGGTCTGGTCGGCGAGCGGATCGGCGATGGGCACCCGCGCACGCGAGCGCGGGCGGTCGGCGTACTGGAGCATCTGGATGACCTGACCGCTCCCGCCGCGGACCCCCTGGCGGCGGCTCTGGAGTCCACGAGCCGGCGGGCCCTGCCGCACACCGAGGCGGACGCGCACCTGCCGTGGGTGATCGAATGGTCGCGCGAACTGCCCACCGTCTCGCCGGCGTTGCGGGCTCTCAGCGGGACGGGTGACCCGCGTGCGCTGCCGATGCTGGCCTGGGCGCTCGATCGCGAGCCGATGCCGAGCGACGCCGGCGGGCTTGTGATCAGGTTCGGGCCCCGCGCGGCGCCGCTGATGCCGCTGCTCCTGCGCCGCCTGCGCGACCTGCCCGCCGACGACCCGCACGATCACCGTCGCGACAGCATCGTCCGCGCGCTCGGCGCGATCGGCCCGGCCGCCGCCGAAGCCCTGCCCGACCTGCTCGGCGGCCCCGTCACCCCGGCCGTGCTCGTGGCGCTCGCGGCGATCGCTCCCGATGCCGGGGAATGCCTGCCGGTCCTCCGCCGGGCCGCCGCCGCAGCGGACCTCGCGCTCGCGGTGCCGGCCGCCCGGGCCTTGTGGCAGGTCGACGGCTCCACAGACGCGGCCCTCGCGGTCGCGGGCCGGTGTCTCGACGACGACAGCGAGTACGCCTGGCGCGACGCGGCCGGCCTCCTGGCCGAACTGGGTCAGGCCACAAAGTCCCAGGGCACGCGGCTGCGCCGGTTGGCCCGCCGCAAGGACCCGTACGGCTGGCTCGTGCTCTCGGCCGCCCACGCGCTGTGGCGGATCACCGGCGACCCGGCCCCGGCGCTGCCGGTGCTGGAACGGGTGTGGACGACGAACGTCCACACCAGGCGCAAGGTCGCCGTGCTCTGGGCCGAGTTGGGCCCGGTCGCGGCGGACTCGGCCCCGCTGCTGACCGCCGAACTGGGTCGCGTACGCCGGCACAACGCGCGCGAGGACGGTTACAGCACCGCCCAGGTCACCGAGGACGAGAGGTTGCTCGACCACTGCCGCGCGGCACTGACCGCCGTCGGCGGGCATGCGCGATGATCGCGACCGTGGTGCGGCGGGTCGATTGCGCAGGACGTTGTTGGCGACGCCGAGCAGCCAGGGCAGTGCGCTTTCGTGGCTGATCCGCACCTCGCCGCGCCGCCGCCACGCCTCCAGGAACACCACGGAGGTGAGGTCCTCGGCGGCCGGCCAGTCCGCGGTGGAGCGCACGCTGGTTTCATGATCGGTCAGGCGCCGGCCCGCCCGTCGGAGAACGTCATCGCCTCGCGGCCGCGAGGGAGCTGGAGTCGATGACCGGCCAGATCTCGGCCACCTTGCCGTTCTCCATGCGGAAGATGACGCAGGCGCGCACCTCCAGCGGCTTGCCGGTGGGTGGGAAACCGAAGAAGTCCCCCTCGTGCGTGCCCCGTAACGTCCACCGGGTGGCCACCCGGTCGCCTTCGGCGATCAGGTCCTCGATGTCGAAGCGCAGGTCGGGCAGCGCCGAGCGGAGGTAGCGGGCGACCTGTTTGAGCGCTTCGGGGCCGGCGACCTCGCCGCCCCGGGGCGCGAAGCCGGGGCCGACGATCTCGTCGGCGGCGTCGAGGTCGCCGGCGTTGAGCACCTCGTCGTAGAAGCGCTTGATGACATCCTTCATCGTGCCGTCCTTCCGGTAGGCTAGTCACTAGAGAACAATATCTCTAGTTTTCCTAGACACTTGGAACGCTAAGGAGTTTGGATGGCGATGTCAAGGCGCGCCGAGCTCGTGGCCCAACTGCTCGACGCGCTGCGCCGTACCAACGCGCTGTCGGTGGCGATGAGCCAGGGCGCCGCGGAGCGGATCGGCGTCAACACCACCGACCTGCACTGCCTCAACCTGCTCAGCGACGGCCCGCTGACGGCGAGCGAGCTGGCCAGGCGCGCGGGCATCACGACCGCGTCCGTCACCGGGGTGATCGACAGGCTCGAGGCGGTGGGGTACGTACGGCGCGAGCGTGATCGCGTCGACCGCCGCAAGGTCGTGGTGACGCTCCAGACCCAGGAGGCCGCGCAGGTGATCGGCCCGGTGTTCGCCCCGTTCGTACGGGCGTGGCGCGGCGCGCTGGACGGCTACACCGACGAGCAGCTGGAGCTGATCGCCGACTTCCTGGACAGGACGGAGGGGGTCTTCCAGTCAGAGGTCGGACGCATGCGCGCCGAGTGACGTCAGGGACGCAACCGGATGCGTCGAACACCGCCGGGCGCGGGTGACCCCACACACAGCGCGTAGACGCGAAAACGCGTTGCCGCAAATACCCTCGCGACGTATGGTTTTGCGCTCGTGATCACAGTGGTTGAGCGAGTACTGCCTGCCCGGCTGGGGACAGGATTCCGATGGTTGCTGGCCTCGAGCTGGCTGACAAATCTCGGTGACGGGGTCGCGGCCGCCGCGGGCCCACTGCTGATCGCGACGTTGACCCGCGACCCGCTGATGATTTCGCTGTCGGCCCTGGTGAGCTGGGCGCCGCCGCTGATGTTCAGCCTGTACGCGGGCGTGCTGTCGGATCGGTACAACCGGCGCAGGATCGTCCTCGTCGCGAACGCGGTGCGGGCCGTGGTGCTGGCGGCGCTCGTCGCGCTCATGGTGACCGGCACCGTGACCGTGGCGACGGCGCTGGTCGCGCTCACGCTCCGGTCCATCGCCGAGGTGTTCGCCGACAACGCGACGGCCACGCTGACACCCATGATGGTCGGCAAGGACGATCTCGTCATCGCCAACGCCCGCCTGGGCACGGGATTCATCACGCTCAACCAGCTTGCCGGGCCGCCGATCGGCGCGGCACTGTTCGGCCTCGGCTTGACCTGGCCGTTCGCGAGCCAGCTGCTCCTGGTGATGGCGGGGATCGTGCTGGTCTCCCGGATCACGTTGCCGCCGCACGGCCGGCAGGCCGACGATCCCAGGCCCAACACCGTACGGGAGCTCATCGCCGGGTTCACCTGGACCATCCAGCACGCGGCGGTCCGCACGCTGGCGCTCACCATCCTGATCTTCAACTTCACGTTCGGCGCCGCCTGGTCGGTTCTCGTCCTCTACACCCAGGAGCAGCTCGGCCTCGGCGCCATCGGCTTCGGCCTGATGACCACCATCGGCGGGATCGGCGGCTTGATCGGCACCGGCCTGTACGGAGCCATCACGCGCAAGGTGAGCCTCGGCGCCCTGATGCGGATCGGACTCATCATCGAGACGCTCACCCACCTGGGCCTGGCCCTGACCCATTCGCCGTGGGTCGCCGGGGGTATCTTCCTGGCCTTCGGCGCGCACGCGTTCATCTGGGGCACGACCTCGGTCACCGTCCGCCAGCGCGCGGTCCCGCGCGAACTCCAGGGCCGGGTGGGCAGCGTCAACGCCATCTGCGTCTACGCCGGTCTGGTGGTCGGCTCGCTGATCGGCGGCGTCCTGGCCACCCGCTTCGGCGTCGCGGCGCCCTTCTGGTTCGCCTTCGCCGGTTCCGCGGTGTTCGTGGTGCTGCTGTGGCGGCAGCTCATGCTCATCGCCCACGACGACTGAGACGTTCGGAGGCCACCTGCCTGACGGGGCTGCTCGGACGAGCGGGTGGCAACCCCGTCCAGCACCTGGTGGAAGGCTGGAGCGGGGCTCTCTGCAGCGGGTGGATCACCGTACAGGCGGACCCGCGCTCACCCTGCAGGCGGACGACGGGCACCATCGTGACGGCGATCATGGACTCCGCTTACCGCAGGCTCTCCTCAAAGGACACGACATGCTCAAGAAGGCTCTGCCGGCCGCGCTGGCGGCGACGGCCGTCGCCGCCCTCACCTTGGTCCCCGCCGGCCCCGCCGCGGCCGCCACGATCGAGATCCGTCCCGGGCAGGTCTCGACCCTGAAACAGTCGAACAGCAAGTTCAACTGCCCGACGAACGAAGTGCTGATCGGCCGCGGGCACCGCGGCGACGAGAACGGCGACACCACGTTCTCCTGCGGCCGCATCTACATCGACAACGTCCAGGTCACGGTGCTCAGGTGGGACATCTGGGGCACCAAGACGGATGAGAACCAGCACGATTACAAAACCCCGGCGAACGAGGCCATCATCGGGATCCGGCACGACGGGGACGAGAACGGCGACACCATCTACTACCACGGTGCGCTGTTCTGGCAGGGCAAGGCGGTGCAGATCACCCCCAGGCAACTGGAGGGCTGGGTCAGGGAGAACAACCACGCCTCCATGGGCGGCACCAACCAGGTGATGACCGGCCGCAGGCACAGCGGGGACGAGAACGGCTGGACCCAGTACGAATACGGCTGGATCTCCTACAGCGGCTGATCACGAGAGCCGGGCGGCGGTCCGTCCCCTCAGGGACACCGCCGCCCACCTCATCGGTCTGGTCACTGTCCCAGGTTGGAGCGTTCTTTCAGGCGGCGGTCAAAGGGCTGGCGCCGCACCCGAACACAGATACGCATGGACACGGTAAGTAATAGCACCGATACTCATCGTGTCAGCACCTTTGCCCCCCGTGATCAGCCCATCACTCTCAGTGCGCGCAATCGCCGGCGTGCCGCGCGCTGCCCGGAGTCGTGGCCGTCTGGGGACAGGACAGAAGGAGAACGATGCAGTCGAAGTGGTTCCTGACCCTCCCCCTCACCGTCGTCGCGGCGGGGGCGTGTCTGACGACGACCGCCGCCGCCAGCCAGGCGTCCGCACCGGTCCAGGCGGCCGCCCATCTGTCGGCTCTCCCACCCGGCTACCAGCTCGTCACCCTTCCCAACGCCAACGTCCCCAACTTCCAGCGCCGCACGCTCTTCTGCCCCGGCAACAAGAGGGTCCTCGGCGGCGGTGCCGAGGCCCGCGGCAACAGGGCGATCCTGGTCGGGTCCTTCCCCACCGATGACGGCCGCGGCTGGATCGGCATCGGCCGTCAGGACGGCTACAACGACGTCGGCATCAGCGTCTTCGCAATCTGCGCCGACTGACGTCCGGCGCACCTGGCCCCGGTCGTCCGTCGGCCGGGGCCGGCCCATGCCCGGGGCCCGACGGCGCGTGACGACGTTTGCTGGGGCATATGCCGCGTTCCTCTAGGCTGCCTGTGACGAAGCAGGTCACCGGTACCAGGGAAGGAGTGCCGTCCATGAACGTGCCAGCGGGCGATACCGGGGCATCGTGGACGGCCGACGGCAAGCGGCTGTGCCGCCTGCCCGACCTCTCCGACGCGGGGGCGTACGTGGTGGACGACCGCGGGCGGATCGTGGAGGTCACCGCCCAGGCCGAACGGCTGCTGGGCCGCCCCGCCGAGGAGCTGCTGGGCCGCGACGCCCACGACCTGGTGCACCGGGGCAAGTACGGCGAGCCCCTGCCGCGCAGCCGGTGCGCGATGCGGCAGCCCCTCATCGTGGGCGGCAGCGCGCAGGGCGAAGGGGAATGGTTCGAACGCGGCGACGGCGTGCTGATGCGGGTCTCCTGGATGGTCACCCCCTGCCGGCTCGACGAGGGCAGGACGGGAGCGCTGGTGCTCTTCCACGAGTCACCCGCGCCGGCCCCGTACGAGACGGCCGGCGTCACGGCCTCGATGTCGCAGCTCGACCGGCTGGCCCTGCTCGCGGAGACGACCACGACGCTCACCGCCAGCCTGGACGTGGACGAGACGCTGCGCCAGCTCGTACGCCTGGTCCTGCCGCTGCTGGCGGACTGGGCGGTGGTCGACCTGCTCACCGAGGAGGGCGGGGTGTCGCGCGCCGCCGTCGCCCACTTCGAGGGCGGTCTCCTGACGTACCGGGACGACCTGGAAGGGCCGATGCCGCCCGTTCCCCAGGAGTCGCCGATGCCCCTGTCGCGGGCGCTGCGCGGAGTCACCGCCACGCTCGTGAGCCCGGAGACCTACCAGGGGCTTCCCGACTCGGGCATCGCGGTCGCCCAGCAGGAGCTGTTCCGGGTGACGGGCATGCACTCGGCGTGCATCGCGCCGATCCGCGGCGTGCGGGACGTGGTCGGGGCCCTGACGCTGGGACGTTCCGGGCAGCCGGCGAGGTTCACGACCGCCGACCTGCTGCTGGTGGAGGACATCGCCCGCCGGGCGGGCCTGGCGCTGGACAACGCCCGCCTGTACGAGCGGCAGCGGCGGGTCGCCGAGACCATGCAGCGCCACCTGCTCCCCCAGCTGCCGTCGGTGCCCGGGCTGGAGATGAGCGCCTCCTACCGGCCCGCGCCCCACGCCTCGCAGGTCGGCGGCGACTGGTACGACTCCTTCGTCCTGCCCGACGGCGCGACCGCCCTGGTGATCGGCGACGTGGTCGGCCACGACCTGGACGCCGCCGCCGGCATGGCGCAGGTCTGCAACATGCTGCGCGCCTACGCCGGCGCGGGCCAGGATCCGCCCAGCGTCATCGTGGACCGGCTCGACCAGGCGGTGGCCCGCATGGCCGAGACCACGATGGCCACCGCCGTCCTCGCCCGGCTGGAGCGCCGCGACGACGGCGGATGGCGGCTGCGCTGGACCAACGCGGGCCACCCGCCGCCGCTGCTGGTGGAGCGCGACGGGCGGACCCGCTTCCTGGAGGAGGGCCAGGACCTGCTCCTGGGCACCGGCATCCCCACCGTCCGCGTCGACGCCACCGCCGACCTGCCGCCCCGCTCCACGCTGGTGCTCTACACCGACGGCCTGATCGAGTCCCCGACCCGGACGCTGGACGAGGGGATGTCCCGGTTGAGCCGGTACGCCGCCTCGATGGCCCAGCGGCCCGTCGCCTCGCTGGGCGACGTACTCATCGACCGCGTCCGCCCCCCGGACAACGACGACGACGTCGCCCTGCTCACGGTGCGCATCCCGGACCACCCCTGAGACGGAGAACGGGACCCGTGCTGCTTTAGTCGCCCGGAGGCAGACCAAGGTCGGATGCCCTGGCAGGCACGCCGTCCGTAGCTTCGGGTCCATGACACAAGTGAGCACGCCGCTCGCCGGCCGGGTCCACGAGATCGACGCGGTGCGCGGTTTCGCGCTCGCGGGCATCCTGGTGGCCAACATCGGCTTCTTCGCCGACCCTGGTTACGCGGTCAACGGCACCATGCCCATCCCCGACGGGCCCGTGGCCACGGTCATCACCGCCCTCGTGCTGACCAAGTTCTACATCATCTTCTCGTTCCTGTTCGGCTACTCGTTCACGCTGCAGATGCGCTCGGCGGAGCGGGCGGGCGCGAGCGTGCGGGCCAGGACGCTGCGCAGGTGCTTGGGCCTGTTCGTGATCGGCCTGGCACACGGGATCCTGCTGTGGATCGGGGACATCCTCACCCTGTACGCCATGCTCGGCCTGCTCCTGCTCGCGCTGCGTAACATCAGGCCGAAGACCGCCGTCGTGATCGGATCGGTCATCGTCGGCGTGCTGGCCCTGCTGTGGACCGGGCTGGCGTGGCTGTCCACCCTCGACCCGACGGCCGGCCAGGCTCCGGTGGCCGACACCGCGGCGGCAGCCCACACGCTGGCCCTGGCCACCGGCAGCCCGCTCGACGTGCTGACCCTGCAACTGGAGCTCTACCCGCCGCTCGTCGCGATGGTCTGGATCTTCCAGGGGCCGATGGCGCTGGCCATGTTCCTGTTCGGGCTGGCGGCGGGCAGGTCCAGGCTGCTGGAGGAGACCGGGCGGTGGTGGCATCTCGCGCCGCGCGTCCAATGGATCGGCTTCGGCCTGGGCCTGCCCGGCGGGATCCTGCTCGCGCTGACGGCCGGTGCGGGAGGCACGTGGGAGCTGGCCGGCATGGCGGTGTCCACAGTGACCTCGATCCTGCTGTCCGCCGCGTACGTGGTGACCCTGCTGCGGGTGATCCGGCGTTTCCCCGCCGCCGGGCGCGCGCTGTCCCCCGCCGGGCGGGTGGCGGCCTCCAACTACGTCGGGCAGTCGGTGCTGTGCTGCCTGGTCTTCACCGGGTACGGCCTGGCGCTGGCGGGCAGACTGTCGCCGCTCGCCGTGATGGGCGTGGCCCTGGTGATCTACACGGTCCTGCTCTGGCTGAGCGCGCGCTGGCTGCGTACGCACCGCTATGGACCGGTCGAGTACGTCCTGCGCCGCGTCACCAACTGGGCTTAGCGAACCGCACGGTGATGGACAGGCCGCCTTCGGGGCGTGCGCGGGTGGTGAGGGTGGCGTGGTGGGCTCGGGTGACGGCATTGACGATGGCGAGGCCGAGACCGTAGCCGTCACGCCGGCCGTGACGATCGGGCGCCAGTTTCTGGAAGGGTTGGAAGAGGCGTTGGATCTGGTCGTCGGGGATGACCGGCCCGCTGTTGGTGACCGTCAGGGCCACCTGCGTGCCGGAGGTCTGCGTGGTGACCTTCACCTGCCCGTCCGCGTGGTTGTGGCGGATGGCGTTGTCGATGAGGTTGGCGACGAGGCTTTCGATCAGCCTCGGGTCCCCGGCCGTCACCGCGGGCGTCAGGTGTTCGGCGAGGTCGATGCCCGTCTCGGCTGCCTGGGCGCGGCGGGAGGCGAGCACTCCTTCGACGACGTGGGCGAGGTCGAAGGTGTCCCAGCGGGTGACGCCGCGCTCGCTGGTGGCCAGGGCGAGCAGCGCCTGCACGAGCCGCTCCTGGTGTCCGCCGAGAGCCAGGGCCTCCTGGCAGGCCGAGCGCAGGGTGTCGGTGTCGGCGTCGGGGTCGGCGAGGGCGACTTCGAGGAGGGTACGCAGGCCGGCGAGGGGGGTGCGCAGCTCGTGGGAGGCGTTGGCGACGAAGTGTCGTTGGGCGTCGAAGGACGCCTGCAGGCGGGCGAACAGGTCGTCGAGGGTGTGGCCGAGCTCGGTCAGCTCGTCCGTGGGCTCGCCGAGGTCGAGGCGCCGGTCGAGGTTTCCGGCGGAGATGACCTTGGCGGTGGAGGTGATGGCGCGCAGCGGGTGCAGGAACCGGCCGGCGACGTACCAGCCGAGAGCCAGGGCGACGGGAATGAGAATGACCAGGGCGACGGCGGATCCCATGAGGAGCTGGGGCAGACTGATCCCGGACTCGGTTTCGATGCTCGCGCCGGTGGAGGGCTGACCTACCGGTTTGGCCGCGTGGATGCCGACGAGCGGGACGTCGACGAAGATGAGCACGAAGACCCCGGCGGCGTAGATGCCCGCCGCGTAAGCCAGCGCGAGCCGCGTCTGCAAGGACCTTCTGGCGAGTTGCGGGGAGGTCATGACGACCCGATGCGGTAGCCGCCTTCGCGGATGGTCTCGATCACGGGCGGTTCGCCGAGCTTGGCCCGCAACCGGTGCATGGTGTGCTTGACGGCGCTGCTGAAGGGGTCGGCGGCCTCGTCCCAGACGCGTTCGAGCAGCTCCTCGGCGGAGATGACCACGCCGGGCACGGCGAGCAGGCATTCGAGCAGGGCGAACTCCCTGTGGCTCAGCTCAAGGCGCCAGCCGGCCCGGAACGCGATCCGGCGGGCCGGATCGAGGGTGATGTCCCCGCAGGCCAGGGTGGGCGGCAGCGGCGGGGTGGCGCGGCGGGCCAGGGCCCGGACGCGGGCGACCAGTTCGGCGAACGCGAACGGCTTGGGCAGGTAGTCGTCGGCGCCGAGACTGAGCCCGTCGACGCGGTCCTCGATCGTGCCGGAGGCGGTGAGCATCAGTACGCGGGTCTCACAGCGGCTGTGGGCCAGTCGCCGGCAGATCTCGTCCCCGTGGACGCCGGGCAGGTCGCGGTCGAGGATCACCACGTCGTAACGGGTGGCGGCCAGGCGGTCGAGGGCCGCGATTCCGTCCAGGACGACGTCGACGGCCATGCCCTCGCGGCGCAGCCCGGTTCCGATGGAGCGGGCGAGGACCTCGAAGTCTTCGACGACGAGGACCCTCACCGCCGTTCACCGCCGGTCGTCGTGCGGGCTGAGCGGCCGGACCGGCCGCCGGGTCGAGGTGCCATGGGTCAACGATGCCAGATGCCCGGTTCCAGCCAGGTCGCAGCGGCTGCGACCCTGCTGGAACCGGGTGCCGCGTACAACCGTCGGTATGAGTTCATTCACGCCCCACCGATCCGGCCAGGACCGTTTCCCGCCGCTGCTGCGCGCGGAGTGGACCAAGTTCCGCACCGCGCGCGGCTGGGCGCTCGCCATGGCGGCCTCCGTACTGGTCACCGTGTCGCTCGGGCTGCTGATCGCCGGGGGCGCCCGCACCACCTGCGTGACCGGGAAGGGGGAGGGCCCCTGCCCCGCGCCGCTGGTGGGGCCCGACGGCACGGCGGTGAAGGACAAGTACTACTTCGTGCACCAGCCGCTCAAGGGGAACGGCAGCATCACCGCCCGCGTGTCGGACATGACCGGGCAGATCCGGCTGCCGGACGCCGTACCCGGGGTGCGCAACGTCAAGGAGGGAGTGGTGCCGTGGGCGAAGGCCGGGCTCCTCGTCAGGCAGAGCCTCAAGGAGGGCACACCGTACGCCGCCGTCATGCTCACCGGCGATCACGGCGTGCGGATGCAGTACAACTTCACCCACGACGTGCCCGGCGGTCCGCACAACGGCCCCCAGTGGCTGCGGCTGACCAGGTCGGGCGACACCGTCACCGGCTACGAGTCGGACGACGGCAAGGCCTGGACCGAGGTCAGCACGGTCAAGCTGACCGGGCTGCCGGAGACGGTCGAGATCGGGATGTTCGCCACCTCACCTGGCGCCTTGTGGACCATGGCGAAGGCCTTCGCCCAGGCCACCGCCACCTTCGACCAGATCACGCTGGAGGGTGCGAACGGTTCGTGGCGCCGCGACGACGTCGGCGTCTCGATGGAGTCCGACGGCAAGACCCCGCATCACCCGGGCGGGGTCGTCGAGTCCGGCGACAAGCTCATCGTGACCGGGGGCGGTGACATCGCGCCCGCCACCGTAGAGGGCGGCCTGCGCGCCGACCTCATGCTGATCGGCGGGGCCGTGGGGCTGATCCCGGTGCTCGTGGGGGCGGTCACCTTCTTCACGGCGGAACACCGGCGCGGGCTGATCAGGACCGGCCCGCCGGCCGCCCCGCATCCGGCGCGGCTGCTGGCGGCCAAGGCCGTGGTGGTCGGCGCGGTCGCGTTCGTGACGGGGCTGGTGGCCTCAGGGGTCGTGATCCCCGTCGGCCTGGCGATGTTGCGCGCCAATCAGAACCCGATCCAGCCGCTCACCCTGGCGACCGAGTTTCGGGTGATCGTCGGCTTCGCGGCCCTGACCGCGGCCGCCGCCGTGCTGGCGCTGGGCCTCGCGGCGCTGGTCAAGCGGGGCGTCATCGCCATCGGGCTGGCCGTCGCGCTGGTCGTCGTGCCCTACCTGCTGGCGACCGCGGGCCTGGCGCCATGGCTGCTGATGATCACCCCTGCCGCCGGGTTCGCGATCACGCAGAGCGTCCCCACGTTCGCGCATGTGGACGTGGACCCGTCACTGATCGGGGGCTACTACCCGCTCCCGCCGTGGGCAGGGCTGGCCGTGACCTGCGGCTATGCGGCCATCGCCCTCGGGGCGGCGATCGCCGTACGCCGCAGGAAGGTGCCAGGTCAGGTTCCGCTCACCTAAGAGGGCGGATTGTCGGCCAGCACGCAGGCAACGGGCGGGTCGAGTTCGAGGGTCTCGACCCGGAGACGGGTGAAGCCGGCCTGGGTGAGCAGGTCCTGGAGCTCTTGGGCGGCCCGGACGGTGGTGTCCCGGGTGGCACCGGGGCAGCGGGGCTGGCTGACGAGCGCGATGCGTCCTCCGGGGCGGAGCAGGCGGCGCAGCTCGCTCAGCCGTTCCACCGGGTCGGGCCAGAACCCCACGGAGTTGACGGCGAGGATGGCGTCGAGCGGCTCGCCGAAGCTCGGCAGTTGCTCCACGGAGGCGTGCGTGAGGTGCACGCGGTGGGCGCGGACGGCGGCGGCGTTGCGACGGGTGGCCTGCCGGACCATGGCCTGCGAGTGGTCGACGCCGAAGACGTGGCCCCGGGTGGCACGCCGGGCGAACTCGCCGATGGCGATGCCGGGGCCGAAGCCGATCTCGAGCACCCGGTCGGTGGGCCGCACGTCCAGCAACGACACCGCCCAGATGTTGCGCTGCCGGTTGGAGGGACGATGAGCGAACATCTGGCCGTTCGCCCATCCGACGATGCCCCGGGGGTGGTGCGCCTGGCGCACCAAGTACCTGATCACGCGTTGCTTGAGAGATGTGCCTGCTGTCTGCATGATCGCCAGTCAACGACTTCAAGTGCGCTTGAAGTCAAATGGGTGAGCGGCTGCGCTACTGGCCGGCTCCCGTGCCCGGATCGCCGTTCCCCGCGCCCAATGGCCCGGTCGGCCTCAAGGTCACCCCCGACGGCCGGCACCTGTACGTCGCCGGCAACGATCCCGACGCCGAGTCGCCTCCCGGCGGCCTGCTCGGCTTCACGATCCTCGCGGACGGCTCGCTCAAGCCGACCGCCGAGTCCCCCGTCCACCCGGCCCCGCACCCTCTCGGTAAGGTGCCGGCTCCTCACTCCCACTCGATCTCGCGCAGCGCGGCCGCACCCTCGTCCGGGTCGCTGATCACCTCGTCGTCGCCGTCCTCGTCGGCCGGCAAGAGGACCCGGGGAGACAGCTCGATCAGCGAAGCGACGAAGGCCCGCCAGGTCTCCTCGGACAGTGACGACTGGTCGCGGGTGATCAGATCGAGAATCCGGTCCGGGGAGTCCTGGAAGGAGATGGACAGCCGCGCCAGGTGCTCCTCGGATTCGAACTCGAATCGGATCGCGCTGGTGTCCGGCAGGTACCTGATCCGGAGCGTGGCGTCGTCGTTCCGGTACGTGTGGTCGACCCAGCGCCATCCTTGGCCGCTTTCGGCCTGCCATCCGCAGCTCTCCAGCCGGACCTGGATGTCGTCGATCAGGTCACCCTGTCCGGGCGAGGTCGCCATGCGTCGAATACCAGCCTTGGTCACTTGCTGTGGCGGATCGCCGCCCGTACGGCCGTGTAGATGACGACCCAGAGAGCCGCCAGGGGGATGAGGAACGCGAAGATGATCTCAACTAAACCGATGTTGGGCATGCCCAGAACATAAGGGACCGGGGTTGGAGAACGCTTGACGATCACTTGCCGTACGGCGCGGTCAGATCACCGCGGGCATTCCGGACCGCGGCGAGAAGGTTCGCGGCCCTCAGGTCCGGCACGCCTTCCAGGACGTGGTTCATGACGTAACCGAAGGCGAGACCGGTCGCCGGGTCGGCGAAACCGAGCGAGCCGCCGCGCCCGGGGAATCCGAAGGCGGTCGGGGAGTACCAGAACGCGTCCGGCGTCGGGAGGCCGAAACCGGTGCCGATGCGGACGGGCATGCGCAGGATGCGGTCGATGCCACTGACCTGTTCCGCGGTCGCGGCGGTCAGGGTGCCGGGGGTGAGAATGCGGTGCCCGTCGACCTCGCCGATGAGCGCGGCGTAGAAGCGGGCCAGCGCGCGGGCCGTGCAGATGCCGTTGGTGGCGGGCATCTCGGCGGCCTGCTCCTCCGGCCTGTTGTGGTCCAGCGGGGGCGTGACGACGGCGAGCGAGCGCCTGGTCAACGACGTGGGGTCGGCGAAGGCGGTCATGACCTCGCGCAGGGGTTCGGGAAGGGCGTTCAGGTCGATCCGGGCCATGGCCTGGAAGTCGGGCGGGGTGTCGATGATCCGGCTGACCCGGTGCCGCTCGGTTTCCGGCAGCCCGATCCACAGGTCCAGTCCGAGCGGGGCGGCGATCTCGTCCGCGAGGAACGTGCCCAGGCTGCGGCCGGACACCCGGCGGACGACCTCTCCGACGAGCCAGCCATAGGTGAGCCCGTGGTAGCCGTGGTCCGTGCCCGGCTCCCAGTACGGACGCTGGGCCGCCAGCGCGGTCACCATGGGCTCCCAGGCGATCGCCTCCCGCGGGGTGATCGGCTGGTCGATCGCGGGTAGCCCGGCCTGATGGGTGAGCAGCCACCGCACCGGGATGCGCTTCTTCCCGTTGGCCGCGAACTCCGGCCAGTACTCCGCCACGGGTGCGTCCAAGTCCAACTCGCCCCGCTCGGACAGCAGAAGGGCGCAGGTGGCCGTGACGGCCTTGGTGGTGGAGTAGACGAGTTGCAGGGTGTCGCGCTCCCAGGGGCGGCCGGTGCCGGGGTCGGCGATGCCGCCCCACAGGTCGACGACCTTCCGGCCGTGCAGGTAGACGCTGACCGCGGCGCCTGTTTCCGGCTCGCCGGCCAGATCGGCCGCGAACGCCTCGCGTACTGCTTCGAATCCCGGTGCGGTATCTCCGCCGATTTCGGGCATGCGTCATCGCCTTCCGTGCTGATGGGTTTGGGGAAGGGTTTCAGCCGCGCCATTTCCCGACGAGCCAGGCGCAGATCTCCGGCTCGGTCATCTCGGGAAACTCCTCGCCGAACGTGGCGAGCGCGCGTATGGCCTCGTCCCGGGTCAGGCCGCGCGACCCTGCTTCCTTGAGGTACTCCTGACGTGCGAGGGAAGGACGGCCTCCGCCCGCGCCGCGGCCGGGCAACCCCTCGCGCCACCGCACGATCTCCGCCAGCCGATCGGACCGCCAGCCCGGAGCTCCGTCGACTTCGACGTCGGGCAGGGGGAACGGGTGATCGGAGTCGTCCGAATAGCGGCTGCGCCACTTGTGCACCGCATGACGGCTCACGCCCAGGGCCTCGGCGATGCCGAGGACACCGAGGTAGCGCTCGATCATGGGTGCACCTGCTTGTCTGTGCGGCCTCCTTCGCGGATTTCCAGTACTACCACGGCCGACGTGGAGATCTCCCCAACGTCGTCTCTAGCGAAGACAACGTTAGCGCGCCGAGAGAAACCTCGTCTACAAGAGAGACGAGCTTTTCGAGAGCGAGCCATCGGGCCGGCCGAACCGCTGTGCTAAGCTTCGAGCCGACTTCTCACCGTTGGGCTTTCCGCCTCGCCAACCAGCTTCACCCGGGTCCCGATGACACGGGGAAGGTGGAAGTCACCCACTACATCCTGGAAAAGGGTGTTCTGTGACGGTGGCGACGCGTGTCAACCCTCCTGCTCCTTTGCGAGCCTTCGGGAATCTGGCCGGGGACCATTCCGGCGTGAGCGCTGTCGGACATCAGCGGCCTTGCTCCGCGTCGCCACTCCAGCAGACGGTTCTCCTCAGGGAGGTCTCCGGAGTGCCGGAATTCAAATCCGCCGGACAACCGGTCACGCAGCGTCCGTGGCTGGTTCTCGCGATCATGTGCATCGGCTTCTTCATGTCGTTGCTCGACGGATCCATCGTGAACGTCGCCATCCCCACACTGATCCACAGCATCGGCGCCTCCTACGACCAGGTGCTGTGGATCATCGACGGCTACCTGCTCATCTTCTCGGTGCTGCTGATCACCACGGGGCGGCTGGGGGACATCTTCGGATACCGCCGGGTGTACGTGATCGGCATCGTCGTCTTCACCGTCGCCTCGGCACTGTGCGGGCTGGCCGGCTCACCATCCCAGCTGCTGGCCGCCCGGCTGCTGCAGGGATTGGGCGGGGCGCTGCTGTTCCCGCAGGTCATCTCGTCAATCCTGACGATCTTTCCACCGCAGCTAAGGGGCCGCGCGTTCGGCCTGTTCGGCGCGATCGTCGGCTTCGCCCCGATCGTCGGCCCGGTCCTCGGCGGCTTCCTGCTGGCCCACCTCGACTGGCGCTGGATCTTCTTCATCAACGTCCCTGTAGGGATCATCGCCGCCGTGCTGGCGATGACCGTCGCGCCGCCCATGCGCCCGTACCGGCGACACCGGCTCGACCTGGTCGGCGTCGCGCTGGCCACCGCCGGGCTGAGCGGCATCGTGTTCGGCCTGATCGAGGGAGAACGCTACGATTGGGGCACCGTCACCGGGCCGATCAGCATCCCCTCGGTCATCGTCGCCGGCGTCGCGCTGCTGGCGGTGTTCGTCGTCTGGCAGCACCGGCAGCGCGAGGAGCCCCTGATGCCGCCGGCCCTGTTCGGCGTGCGCAACTTCGCGGTCGGCAACGGGGTCGGGTTCGTCTTCCAGCTCGGGATGATCGGCATCATGTTCGTGGTGGTGCTGTACCTGCAGATGGCGCGCGGGTACTCGGCGCTGGAGACCGGTCTGGTGGTGCTGCCGAACGCCGTGCTCACCGCGGTCGGCTCGGCGTACGCCGGGCGGCTGTCGGACACCTTCGGCGGCAAGTACATCCTGATGACCGGGATGACGCTGCTGGCCGGCGGCCTGCTGGTGCTGGTCGCCATGACCGGACCCAGCAGCAGCGCGTGGAGCCTGCTGCCCGGGTTGACCATCATCGGGCTCGCCGGCGGCGCCACGTTCGCACCACTGCAGCAGGCCACCATGGACGGCGTCGATCCCCGGCTGGCCGGGGCGGCCTCCGGCGTCTCCAGCACCATCCGGCAGATCGGCGGCGTCCTGGGCACCGCCGTGCTGGGCACCCTGCTGTCGGCCCGTCTCTCCTCGACCCTGCGCACCGAGGCCGAGGAACGCGCCGGTCAGCTACCGGAGCATCTGCGGGCACGGTTCATCGACAGCAGCACGGCCGCCGCGCACCACTACAGCCCGCCCACGCCGCCCAGCGGCCTGAACCCTGCCACGATCAGCCTGTACGAACGCGTCACCGCCGACACGTTCGCCGCCGGCTTCGTCAACGCCATGCAGACCACCCTTGTGGCATGCGCCATCGCCCTGGTGGCCGCCGCCCTGCTCTGCTTCTTGTTCAGCTCCCGCAAGGAGGTGACGACCGAGCCCGCCCAGAACCGGCAGGCCGAAACCGCACCACAGGACTGACCCCGCGATGACAATGGTCGCGGTCCGACGGCCGCGACCATTGTCGCTCCGTCACCCGGTGCGCCCGCCCGCCCCGGTCGGCGCGGTGCGCGATCGCCCGGTTCGGGTGGTCTACTTGATCACATGGCGCTGAAAGAGTTCTACCCGCCGATCGAACCGTACGACTCCGGTCTGCTCGACGTCGGAGACGGCAACGAGATCTACTGGGAGATTTGCGGAAACCCGGCCGGCAAGCCCGCGGTCTTCCTGCACGGCGGGCCCGGCGGCGGCATCCTGCCCGCCTTCCGCCGGTTCTTCGACCCGGCCGCGTACCGGATCGTGCTGTTCGACCAGCGCAACTGCGGCGCCAGCCGGCCGAGCGCCGCGGACCCGGGGGTGTCGCTGCGGCACAACACCACCTCGCACCTGGTCGCCGACATGGAGCGGCTCCGCGAGCACCTGTCCGTCGACCGCTGGCTGGTCTTCGGTGGAAGCTGGGGCAGCACCCTCGCCCTGTCGTACGCCCAGGCCCACCCCGACCGTGTCACCGAACTCGTGCTCCGCGGCATCTACCTCGTCCGGCCCTCCGACGAGGACTGGACGTTCACCTCCGCCGGTGCGGCCCGCCTCTTTCCCGCCGAGTGGGCCGCGTTCCGCGACGCGATCCCCGCCGACGAACGATACGACCTGATCGCCGCGTACGGCCGCCGCATCGGCGACCCCGACCCTGCCGTCCATCTCCCGGCCGCCCGCGCCTGGATGGACTGGGAGTTCTCGGCCAACACCCTGCTGCCTGTCGACCCGCCGGAGCTCGACCACGACGCTATCCTCCTTTTCGCCCGCATCACCCACCACTACATCAGCAACGGCGGCTTCCTCCCCAAGGAGGGCCTCCTGGCGGGCGTCGACCGCATCCGGCACATCCCCACCGTGATCGTCAACGGCCGCTACGACATGAAGACGCCGCCCGACCAGGCATGGGATCTGCACCAGGCCTGGCCCGAGGCCGAGTTCCACCTCGTCGAGGACGCGGGCCACGGCGGCGCCGAACCCGGCACCCGACACCGCCTGATCGACACCACCGACCGCTTCCGCCGACCTTGACGGCCACGCCGTCCTCGCGACTGCGGCGGCCCGGTGGGCGGGTCGCCGGGGGTCGCGGAGCCGGCCGGCCACTTCGCGCCCTCGCCGCAAAGCCGCCGCAGCGCCTCGCCGGGCCCGTCGCGATGACGCCGCGCTGGTCGACCGCATCATCGCCGAGCTGCGCCGCCTATGAGCCCCCCAAGCGCCGTGCCGCGCCCGCGTGCGCAAATGCCCTGCCCACCACCTTGATGACCGCCGCCGCGGTGGTCAGCCGACGCCCCCTTGATGTGGGTCTCCAGTTCCTGTCCTGGCTGGAGCGGACCTTCGGCCTGCGCCCCGCCGACGCCCCGGCCGCGCGAGCCGAGCTCGGTGACTGCCTGGTTGGAACGTCTGGGGTCGTTCGTTCGTCATCCGAAGTGTGACGAGCTCTTCAGATCTCGACGAGCGGCTGCGCGTGGCGGCCGCCCGAACGCACCGTGCCGACCACCTGCGGCGCCAACTCGCGGCCACCAAGGAGCAGATCCAGCAGGCCCACCTCACCCTGACCGGCCTGGAGAAGGACCTGTCCAAGGAGGAGGCCGACGTCACCCGCCTGGAAGGCGGGCTGACCGCTTTCCTGGCCCGCCTGGTGAGCCAGCGCGAGGAGCGGCTGGAGCGCGAGCGTGCCGAGGCCGCCGCCGCCAGGCAGCGGCTCGACGGCCACCGGGCCCGGCTGGCCCAGATCGAAGCGGACGCGCGGGCGATCGAGGCCGAGCTGGCAGGGCTCGCGACGGCCTCGGAGGAGTACGAGAAGCTGCTGGCCGAGAAGGAGCGGCAGCTCCTCGCCCGTGGTGATGCCCGCGCCAGCGAGCTGACGGACCTCGGCGCCGCCCTCGACCGTGTCTCGGCGGAGCGGCGGGAGCACACGGAGGCGTACCAGGCCGGGCAGGCTGCACTCCACGCGCTGGCCCAGGTGCTCGGCTACCTCGGCTCGGCCAAGGGCGCCTCCACCTGGGACCTCTTGGGCGGCGGCCTGATCGCCGACGCCGTCGAGCACAACCGGCTGCGCTCCGCCGACGAGGCCGCCTGGCACGCCCAACGGGCCCTGGACGTCTTCTCCCGCGAACTCGCTGACGTCGGCGTCTCCGCGCGAGCCCGCCTGCCCAAGGTGGACACGCGGTGGTTCGTCGACACGCTCTTCGACAACATCATCACCGATCTGATGAAGCATCAGCGCATCGAGAACACCCGCGCCGAGGTCGAGCGGACGGCCCGATGGGTCCAGGACGTAGGGACGCACCTGCGGCACCGCGACGCCGAGCTGTCCAAAGAACGAGAGCGACTGCTGGCCAGGCGCGAGGAGCTACTGCGCGGTTGAGGCGTCCGAGCGGGCCGGGACTGGCTTTGCTGAGCCGGGGTCACCGAGAGCGAATCCGTACTTTTCACGAGTTTCGCCTACGTCGGGTTCCGTCGGCCACGATGGTGCCTCTGCACGGCGCCATATCCATCCCGGTACGCGACAAACCGGAGATCCATGGGTTTCGGCCGGGTTCGATGACGGCACGGCTGGGCGGCCGTGGCCGGCGGCGCGAGACCCTGGGCTTCGGCCTCGGCGAGGTCGCCGCGCTGGTGACTCCCGTGGTGTGGCCGGCGGTGGACCATGCGGTGCAGCGGATCGTGGGGGCCGAGGCGGACGTCGGGGCAGCAGGGCGAGGTCCGCGCCGCGCAAACTCTTCGCAGGCCAGCCGAAGCTGTGATGGTTGCACCGCAATCCCGCTCGACGAGCGAGTCCTCGCGGCTCGCACGACGCTGCGTTTCGTAGTGCTCCCGCTGCGGTTGGCGGCGGTCGGCGCGAGCATGGTTCCCGGGGCCGTCTGACATCTCCTCGCGTCGTCCGAAACGGCCGGCAAGGAGGCGGCTTGCCGGCTGGCGGCGGGCCTCGATCCCGGCGCATCCATGAACGCGAGCCACATCCAGTACGCCCAGAACGCGTCCGCGTTCAAGAAGTGCGCGGCGCAGTATCGCCAAGACTTCAGTGGGGTCTCGCTCGGCGTGGGCCGCAGGCTCGGTTCCATGGCGGCCGCCCGCCGGTCTTCGACGCACAGGCCTACAAGGAACGCAACACCGTCGAGCGCTGCTTCAGCAAGCTCCGCCAGTTCCGTGCGGTCGCGACCAGGGAGCAATTGTCAAATCCCGTGTATCGATGAGTGTGGTGGGACTTCCCAGGTCGGCCGTTGGAGCTGATTGTTGTACACGATGATGTCGGCGTGGTCGGTTGGGCGGGCTGTGGCGAAGTAGAGCTGTTGTGAGGGGATATAGCGGTTGCGCCAGGACCGTTCGATTTCGGCGGTGTCGGCGGTGGATCCGACCAGCGCTGTGCCTCGGTCCCGGGCGCGATCTACCGTCTGCTCGAATGGGACGGACACGAAGATGCGCAGGTCCCACCGGTCGATGAGTTCTGGGCGCAGCAGGAAGACGCCGTCGAAGAGCAGTACGGCGTCTGCGGGGGCGGTCGTGGCCGGCGGGGACGATGGGGTGTCGGTGTCTCTGTCATAGACCGCGTGTTGGAACCTTCGGTCTCCGCCTGGGCCCAGCGGATCGAGCAGGACCCGGCACAGCGCGGCGTGGTCGTGGGCGTCGAAGTAGCAGCCTTCGGCCGAGTACTGACCGCGTCGGTAGCGCTGTGCACGAGGGAAGAGGAAGTCGTCGATGGTCGCGCGGATGACGTCGCGGTCCTGCGCGCGCAGGACGACGGCGAGCTCGTCGGCCAGCGTGGTCTTGCCGGCGGCGGGTGGCCCGTCGATGGCGACCCGCAGCGGGTGCGCGGTCTTGACGGACCTGATCGCCTCGGCCAGCCGGCTGATGAGCTCGCCGCGGGTGCCTTGGTCCATTGCTGCCTCTCTCACGGTGTCTCTGTTTTAGCACCGCATGTCAGGCTGCGGTCGCCGGCTCGCATTCGACGAGGACGCCTCGTTCGAAGCGGGCTCCGGCGCGGACGAGGGCGACGAGGTGGAGTAACGCCCAGTCTTGGCCCACCCGCGCTGCCGCCTGCGGTGCGATCTTCGAGTTCATCGAGGGCTGGTACCCTGCACCGCTTGCACAGCAGCCTGGGTTACCGCTGCACCGGCTGTGGGCGTGTGTGGCGGCAGGACACGAGCCGGGTGGCCGAACCGCGAGCCCGCCTGTCGCGGCGTGCGCTGCGCTGGGCGTTGGAGGCCATCGTGTGCCGGCGCCTCACGGTCGCTCGGGTCGCCGAGGCGTTGGCCGTGTCGTGGAACACCGCGAACGACGCGGTGCTGACCGGAGGTCGCCGCGTGCTGATCAGCGACCCGCACCGTCTCGACGGCGTGCAGGTCATCGGCGTCGACGAGTACGGCACTGGCCCGGCGCGGCTGCTGGACATGGTCGAAGGCCGCTCCAAATCGACGGCCGAAGCAGCGCCTTCCGCGACGGGATCGAGGTCGTAGCGATGGACGGGTTCACCGGCTTCACGACCGCCGCCGCGTGCTGGGCACCGGCGTCGAGTTGCTCACCGACCGACAACCCCAAGGACCGACTGCCCTGCCGTGTTCGCCACCGAGCAGCACGTCGACGTCGAGGCGACCTGGGGCATCTACCAACGCGTCGTCGCCGAATACCGCAACCCGGATCGAACCTCCGCGAAGACCATCACCGTCATCATCGCGGCGGTGCCCGCGGCCCTGACCGAGCTGATCACACTCGGGCGAACGCTCAAACGCCAGGCCGCCGACCGTGCCGGCCTACTTCGATCGCGCCTGCACCAGCAACGGACCGAAAGAAGCGATCAACGGCCGCCTCGAACACCTGCGCGGCTCCGCGCTGGGCTTCCGCACCCTCGCCAACGACATCGCAAGATCACTACTCGAGGCCGGCGGGTTCAGACCACAACTACACACTCGAATCGGATGAGCCCGGAAAGTTTTGAAAGAAATCCGGGAGGCGTGTCGGATCGGGGCGGTGGTGTTCGTAGCAGGGGTGAGGCCGCCACAAGGCGCGCGACCAACTGTCCGCAAGGAGACACCATGACTGCCACGTACACCTTCGACATCTTCTCCACGCTCGACGGCTTCGCCAACCACAACGGCGACTGGGGCGGCTACTGGGGCAAGCAGGGCCCCGAATTCCTCGCCTATCGCGCCGCTGCCTACCGCGACCCGCTGCGCATGGTGCTCGGGGCCAAGACCTACTCCTCGAACGCGCCGTTCCTTGACGCAGGCTTCGACCGCAGCCTGTTCGACGGGTGGATCACGCGCATGTTCGACTCCCCGGTCACGGTGCTCTCCAGCCGGCTGACCGAGCCGCTCGAGTGGCCGGGCACGACCATCGAGTCCGGCGATCCTGTCGAGGTGGTCACGCGCCTCAAGGCCGAATCCGATGTGCCGCTGCGCTCCCACGGCAGCCTGACGCTCAACCGGGCGCTGCTGAACGCCGGCTTGATCGACACCATCGAGGTGACGGTCTTCCCAGTGATCTCCGGGACGACCGGCGTGGACCGGATCTTCGACGGTGCGGACGACTTCGACCTCGAACTGCTCGAGGCCCGGACCTTCGACGGCCACACGCAGGTGCTGACCTATCGACCGACCCGACACGGTTGATCGGCGACGGGGCGTCGTTGAGCCATGCCGGGATCGTCATCCTCGCCGCGTGCGTGGTGTATGGCGCTGTGCAACCTCACCGACTACGTCGCCCGGTCGCTGCTCGAGACCGGCGGATTCATATCCCAGTTACACCGGTTACCGACCGGACAGACGTGCGCCTGTGGCGACCATGGGCCGGTAAGGCTGGGAATTCCTGCTGAGGAAAGGTCGCCCGCCCGATTCGCGTTCTCCTCCACGAGCGTCACCGCGTCGTCCAGGATGAAGCCCATCAATCGCGTGGGGGCGATCGGGCTCGGAAGCGGCCCAGCACGTACGGCGTGTGGGTCGGTGGGGCTGGTCAGTTCACCAGCACGATCTTCCCGCGAGCGTGACGGCTCTCGCTCAACTCGTGCGCCGCAGCGGCCTCGGTGAGCGGGAACGCCGCCGCGACCGGCACCCGTAGCCGGCCCTGCCCGGCGAGCTCGACCGCGATGCCGAGGCCGTGCGCCGCCAGCGGGTCGGCGGCTCCAACGGCCGCCGCCGTGTCGCCGGCCGGCACGCCGTGCGACAGGTGCACGCCGAGGGCCGCCGCGGTGAGGTCGGGAGCGATCGTCACCACGCGCGCCGGGTTCCCGGTGATGGCGATCAGGTCGGGCAGCGCCCCTCCTGCGCAGTCGAACACCGCGTCCACCCCACCTGGTGCCAGCGTGCGGACCCGTTCGACCAATCCCGCCCCGTACGTCGTCGGCACGGAGCCCAGCGAGCGCAGGAAGTCGTGGTTGTGCTCCCCGGCCGTGCCGATGACGGTGGCGCCACGGGCGACCGCGAACTGCACGGCGACTGTACCCACCCCGCCGGCCGCGCCCTGCACCAGCACGGTGTGCCCGGCGCCGACCGCGAGCCGGTCGAGCACCCGGGTGGCCGTCTCGACGCTGCCTGCGGCACCACCGGCCTCCTCCCAGCTCCACGTGGCCGGTTTCGGCGCCCAGGCGACCAGGACCGCGTGATCGGCGTTGGCGCCGCGCGCGGTCGTCGCGGTCATGCCGAACACCTCGTCGCCGACCCCGACACCCGTGACGCCGTCACCGACCTCGTCCACCACGCCGGCGGCGTCGAACCCGGTCCGGTACGGGAACGTCACGGGCACCACGTCACGCATCTTCCCTGAGCGGATGGACGTCTCTCCCGTCGACAATCCGGACGCCCGTACGGCGATGCGGATCGTCCCCGGCCCGGCATGCGGTTCCTCGACCTCGGCGACATGCACCACGCCGGCCGGGCCGTACTCCGAAAACTGAACTGCTCTCATGCGCCGTACCGTAACGGAACACCCCGTCCGTTTGACTAAAGTGAGAGCGGTGACGGCCGAAGTGAGTCAGAAGCTGCGCTCGGACGCCCGCGACAACCGCGCGCGCATCCTCGCGGTCGCCCGCGCGACCTTCGCCGCCGAAGGCCTCGATGTGCCGATCCGGGAGATCGCCCGGCGCGCGCAAGTCGGCGCGGCCACCGTCTACCGGCACTTCCCGACCAAGGAAGCGCTGCTCAGCGAGGTCTTCGCCGAGCCGATGGCCATGTGCTCGGCGGTCGTCGAGGAAGGGCTGGCGCAGGCCGACCCGTGGCGCGGGTTCTGCCTGGTGATCGAGAAGCTCATGGAGGTGCACGCCCTCGACCGGGGTCTGTCCGGCGCGTTCACCTCGCAACTGCCGTACTTCACCGCGGACCGCGACCGTACGATCCGGCTGCTGCTCCAACTCATCCGGCGCGCGAAGGAGGCGGGCGGCCTGCGGGCGGACTTCGTCCTGGAGGACTTCATCCTGGCGATGATGGCGAACGAGGGCATCCGCGCCGAGTCACCCGAGCAGCGAGCGGCGGCGTCGCGCCGTTTCGCGGCCCTGATGATCCAGTCGTTCCGCGCCGACCCCGTCCGCGCGCCGCTTCCGCCGGCGGTCCGGCTGCTGCCGGCCGTTCAGTAGCGCCTCGGCGCTCGGAGAGGGGCCTCCGTGAGACGACGGGCAAAACCGCTTCACTCGGAGGTGCGCAGGCGGCGCTCGGCGGGTGGGATCAGCAGCACTTCCAGCGCCCGGGCGCAGGCCCGCGCGTGCGTGACGAACCAGTCGATCCGCGCGTCGCTCATCACCAGCGGCGTGGAGCGCACGGCCAGCGCGTAGCGTACGTGGCCCTGCCGGTCGAGGACCGGCACCGCGACCGTGCGGATGCCGTCGCCCGACTCCCCGTCGTTGAGCGCGTACCCGGCCTCGCGTACGCGGTCCAGTTCGGCGCGCAGCTCGCCGTGGTCCACGATCGTGCGGCCGGTCAGCGGCCGCAGGGGCCCGAGCGCCTCCAGGTCCGCCCTGCCCTCCGGGTCCCAGGCCAGCAGGACCTTGCCCAGCGCCGTGGAGTGCAGCGGGCGGCGCAGGCCGATGCCGCTGTCGGGGTTGAGCGAGCCGCCGCTCAGGATGACCGCGTGCCTGTCGTTGCGGACGGCCAGGTCCACGGTGGCGGAGGTGATGCGGGCCAGCTCGGCCAGTTCGGGCGGGATGCGGTGCAGGCCGCGCCGGTGGAAGGAGAGCTGTCCCAGCTCGGTGATCGACGGCCCGAGCCGGTAGCGGCCCGTGCGCGCCTCCTGTTCGAGGAAGCCCGCGGCGGTCAGCGTCCTGGCCAGGCGGTGCGTGGTCGAGGTGGACAGGCCCATCCTGCGCGAGAGGTCGGACAGGCTGAGCGAGGCGTCCCCGCCGCCGAAGCAGTCGAGCACGCCGATCGCCCTGCGTACGGACTGCACGCCGCCTTCTGCTGCCATGCGGGAAACTCCGTCTTCCGAGTAGGGAGAGCCGTGACCAGGTGAGAGCGGGTCCGGCCGGGAACGCTTCCCGCATCGCGGGATATTCTTTGCATTTCCTACCAATTTACAAGCAAACTCTCTGCCATGACCACAGCCGCACTCGACACCATCTGGTTCACCCGCTGTCCCGTGCCCACCGCGACGGGCATCGCGGCGGACCAGGGCTGGCTGGCTGGGGAGTTCGCCGCCGACGGGATCGAGGTCCGGTCCCTGCAGGACGACTCGCCTGACGTCCCCCGCGAGACGCACTACACCCACGCCCTGACCGGCCTGTTCCGCGAGGGCGGCAACGTGCCCGCGCTCTGGGCGCGCTCCCGCGGCGAGGCCACCCGGCTCATCGGGCTCACCTGGATCGAGGAGCACCAGGCCGTCCTGGTCCGCGCCGGCACCGCTCTGGAGCGCCCCGAGCAGCTCAAGGACCTGCGCCTGGCCGTTCCCCGGCACCGCATCGCGATCGACTTCTGGCGGGCCATGGCCCTGCACGGCTTCCACGGAGCCCTGTCGCTGGCCGGGCTCGGCCTCGGCGACGCCGAGCTGGTGGACGTCGCGGCCGAGCCGGGCGGCGGCCAGTGGGAGGCCGAGCTGGCCGCGCTGGCCGCCGGCGAGGTGGACGCGGTCTACGTCAAGGGCGCGCTCGCCGTCGAGGCCGCTCTGCGCCATGGCGCGGAGGTCGGCATCGACCTCGACGCCGTGCCGGACCGGCGGGCGCGGGTGAACAACGGCACCCCGCGGCCGATCACCGTGCACCAGCGCCTGCTCGACGAGCACCCGGACGTGGTCACCCGCTTCCTCGGCGTCCTGCTGCGGGCGGCCGACTGGGCCGCCGATCACCCGGCGAAGGTCGCCAGAATCCTCGGCGCCGAGACCGGAGCGGGCGCGACCGGTGTGGCCGCCGCCTACGTCCCCGGCGCCTCGCTCCACCTGGACCTGTCGCCCGAACGCCTCGACCTGCTGGCCGTGCAGGAGCGCTTCCTGCGCGGCCACCGCTTCCTCGAATCGCCCGTGGACGTCGCGGCCTGGGCCGACCACACCCCGCTCCAAGGAGTCACCCATGCGTAAGCTGCTGCTCGCCGTCCCTCTCGTCCTCCTGGCCGCGGCCTGTGGCGGCGGCACCGGCGCCACCACCGCCCAGGAGCAGGTGGTCGTCCGGATCGCGGACCCGGGCAACAGCGGCTTCCTGGCCGTCGCGAAGAAGGACGGCAGCCTGGACGCCGCCCTGGCCAAGGTCAACGCCAAGGTCAAGTGGGCCGGCGACTTCTCCGTCTTCGCCCCCGCCGCCCAGGCCATCAACGCCGGCTCGCTCGACATCGCGACCGGCTCGATCACCTCCGGCGTCACCGCGCTGGCCGTCAAGCCCAGCTTCAAGATCTTCGCCACGGTGCCGCCCGACCTCGCCGGCGAGGGGATCGTGGTCAAGAACGGCTCGCCGATCAAGTCGGTCGCGGACCTGGCCGGGCGCACCGTGGCCGTCGGGCACGGCGGCACCAGCGAGTACCTGCTGCTCAAGGCGCTGCAGACGTTCAACGTGCCGGTGGACAAGGTCAAGCGCGTCTACCTGCTGCCGCCGCAGACCGCGCCGGTCTTCGGCTCGGGCAAGGTGGACGCCTGGTCGACGTTCTCCACCTTCCTCATCCCCGCCGTCACCGACCTGGACGCGCGGATCCTGGCCGACGGCGAGGCCATCAAGTCGGACAACTACGTGATCTACGTGGCCGCCAACAAGCTGATCGACGAGCATCCCGAGGTGGTCAAGGCCCTGTTCGAGTTCCTCAAGGAGGGCAGCGCGAAGGAGATCGCCGACCCGGCGGCGTACCTGAACGTCTTCACCCAGGCGGGCCCGCAGGCCGTGCAGGGCAAGCAGAAGGACCTGGTGGTCGACATCCAGAGGAAGGGCAAGCCCGCCCAGGCGGTCACCGCACCCGAGATCGCGAAATATCAGGAGGTCGCGAAGTTCTTCCTCGACCAGAAGGTGCTCACCGCGCCGCTGGACGTCTCCCAGCACGTCGTGGACGTGACGACGCTGGGGAACGCGAAGCAATGAGCGCCGCAGTGCAGGGGCTCGTCGCCCCGAACCCGCCCCGCGCCGCCGGACGCCCGCCCGCGCTGACGTTCGCGCTGCGGACCATCGGCCCCGTCCTGCTGCTGGCGGCCTGGTACGCGGCCACCGCCTCCGGCGCCCTCACCAAGGACGTGCTCGCCGGCCCCCAGGACGTCGTCAAGACCTTCGGCGAGCTGTGGGCCGACGGCCAGCTCCCGGAGGCGCTGCGCGTGTCCGTCACCCGGGCCGGCCTCGGCCTGGTGCTGGGCGCCTCCACCGGACTGCTGCTCGGCGTCGTCTCCGGCTTCACCCGGCTCGGCGAGGAGCTCGTGGACTCCTCGATGCAGGCGCTGCGCGCCATCCCCTTCCTGGCGCTGACCTCGCTGTTCGTCGTCTGGTTCGGGATCGAGGAGGCCTCCAAGATCCTGCTGATCGGCGTGGCCTGCACCTTCCCCATGTACGTCAACGTCTCCAGCGGCGTGCGCAACGTGGACCGCAAGGTCGTCGAGGCGGCGCGCTCGTTCGGCCTGGGCCGGCTCGCGATCGCCCGCGAGGTCGTGCTGCCGGGCGCGCTGCCGTCCGTCTTCGCCGGGCTGCGCCTGGCCACCACGCTCAGCGTGATCGCGCTCATCGCGGCCGAGGAGATCAACGTGACGGCCGGGCTCGGCTACCTCATGGCCCGCGCCACCGACTACCTGCGCACCGACATCCTGGCGCTGTGCGTGCTGCTCTACGCCGTGATCGGGCTGCTGGCCGACCTGGCGCTGCGGCTGGTCGAACGGGGGACGATGCCCTGGCGCAAGGCGGTGAGCATCCGATGAGCACCCCAGGATCGGCGGGCCTCGCCGTACGGACGAGAGGGCTGCGCAAGGTCTTCGGCGAGCGCGCCGTGCTCGACGGCGTGGACCTGGACGTGCGCCGTGGCGAGTTCCTCGCGCTGCTCGGCGCGAGCGGCACGGGGAAGACCACGCTGCTGCGCATCCTCGCCGGCCTGGACGCCGCCACCGGCGGAACCGTGCTCGTACCCCCGGTGCGCACGGTCGTCTTCCAGGAGCCGCGGCTCATCCCCTCCAAGCGCGCGCTCGCGAACGTGATCATCGGGCAGGGCCGCTCCGCCCGTGCCAAGGGGCTCGAGGCGCTGGCGGAGGTGGGCCTGAGCCGGCACGCCGACGCCTGGCCCGCGACGCTGTCCGGCGGCGAGGCCCAGCGGGTGGCGCTGGCCAGGGCCCTGGTACGCGAGCCGGAGCTGCTCCTGCTGGACGAGCCGTTCGCCGCGCTCGACGCGCTCACCCGGCTGCACATGCAGGACCTGATCGCCGAGTTGTGCGCCCGGCACCGCCCGGCCGTGGTGCTGGTCACCCACGACGTCGAGGAGGCGATCCTGCTCGCCGACCGGATCGCGGTGCTGCGCGAGGGCCGGTTCGTCACGGACCTGCGGGTCGGCATCGACCGTCCGCGCGACAGGACGGACCCCGTCTTCGTCGAGCTGCGCCGCCGCCTCCTCGCCGACCTCGGCGTCGACACCCACGCGGGCACGCCGCGCGAAGAGGTGGCACGGTGACCGCTCCGGCCGCGTGGATCGACGAGAACGCGCCCGTGCTGACCGGGCTCGCGGACCGTATCTGGGCCTACGCCGAGCCGTCGCTGCGCGAGTGGCGCTCCGCGCTGGCCACCGCCGAGGTGCTGCGTACGCACGGCTTCGCGATCTCGTGGGGTACCGCCGGTCTGCCGGCCGCCTTCGTCGCCACCTCCGGTGACAGCGGCCCCGTGCTCGGCTTCAACGTCGAGTACGACGCGCTGCCCGGCCTGTCCCAGCGCGCCGGCGTCCCCCGCCACGAGCCGACCGTGTTCGAGGGCGACGAGTACGCCCCCGCCTACGGTCCCGGCCACGGGTGCGGCCACAACGCCCTGGCAGCGGCGGCGACCGGCGCGGCCATCGCCGCCGCCAGGGCCCTGCGCGGCCGGGCGACCATCAAGGTGTTCGCCTCCACGGGCGAGGAGCAGCTCGTCGGCAAGGCGTACGCGGTGCGCGACGGCGCGTACGACGGCCTCGACGCCTTCCTCGACTGGCATCCCGCTCCCGTCACCGGAACGGGCTGGGACGTCACCAGCGCGCTGTACTCGGCCACGTTCTCCTTCCTCGGCTCGCCCGGCCACGGCTCGAACCCGCTGGGCACCCGCAGCGGCCTGGACGGGGTGCTCCTGCTGACCGGCATGATCGAGCGCCTGCGCGCGGGCAACGTCTCCCCGTCGGGCCAGATCGGCTACGCGATCGGCGGGGGTGGCGCTCCCAACGTCACCCCCGACCTGCAGACGTTATGGGCCTACGTCCGCGAGGCCACCCACGAGCGGGCCAGGACCCTCTATGACAAGGTCGTGGCCTGCGCCGGGGCCGCCGCCGTCGCCAGTCAGACCCGGCTCGAACACCGGCTGGTGACGGCGATCAGACAGGGGCTCGGCAACCGGGCGGGCGCGGAGCTGCTGCACCACACGATGAGCGAGCTCGGTCCGCCCGCGTTCACCGACGCCGACCACGAGTTCGCGGTGCGGCTGCAGGAGGCGATCGGCAGGCCGGGTTCCGGCCTGGCGGCAGGGGTCCTGCCCCTGCGCCCGCCCACCGGGCCGGACCTGGGCGGGCCGTCCAGCGACACCTCGGAGGTGAGCTGGACGGCACCGCACCTCAGCCTGACCGCGGCGGTGGTTCCGATCGGCGTGCCGCTGCACTCGTGGGCGGCCACGGCCGCCACCGGCACCACGATCGCCCACGCCGGGCTGCTGGCCGCCGCCCGCTACCTGGCCGCGGCGGCCGTCACGCTGGTCGAGCAGCCCGAGACGCTGGCGGCGGTCCGACAGGAGTTCGCCGCCCGTGAACGGGGGCCGGGACCGCTGCCCGCCGGGGCGAAGCCTCCGTACCACCTGCCGCCGCCCACGTTCCTCCAGGAGACGGGGCAGCCGGCGCGCCCGATCAGGACGCCGCCCGTTTCCGCCGAACTCCTAGGAAAGATCTGACATGACCGTCCTGCTCATCTCCGGCCGCATGATCGACCACCTGTCCGGGCGGCCCGCCGCGGTCCTGCGCCTAGCGGCGGTGGCATGATGACCCACCCCGTGACATCCCGCTTCCACGTCGTCCTCCCCACCAGGAGCGCCGCCGCGCCGGAGTTGCCCGCGTTCGTCACCGACGTGCGGCCCGCCCTGACCGATCCGGCCGGACGGACCGCCGTGGCCGCGGACCTGGCGGGGCTGGCGGGGGCGCTGGTGCCGTTCGATCCCGGCGGGCAGGAGTCCCTGACCGTCGCCGCGAACGTCCTGCGCCGTACCCGGCACCTGCGCGTGGTCGCCGGGTTCCACGCCGCGGCCGCCACCCCCGTCTACGCCGCCAAGCTCTCGGCCTCGCTGCAGCGCTTCGCCGCCGGCCGGCTGGGCTGGCGGCTCGCGGTGGACCTGGACCCGGCTGCGGCCAGGGCGCAGGGAGACTTCCTGACCGGCGCCGATCGCCACGCCCGCGCCGGCGAGTTCCTGACCGTCGCCAAGGGCGTCTGGCAGGGCGGGCCGTTCGACTTCCGGGGCGACTTCTACGAGGTCGCCGCGGGCGGCTTCGGCCCGCCGCTGTCGGCGCCGCCCTTCCCCGAGGTGCAGCTCTCCGGCACCTCCCCCGAGGCCCTCGCGCTGTCGCGGCGGCACGCGGACGTGCACGTCTTCGCCGAGGGCGACGACCTGGACGCCCTCGTCCCCGAGCTGCCGGGCCTGCGCTACGGCGTCCAGCTGTCCTCGCTCGACCACGTGGAGGAGTACGCCCGCCGCGGCGTGAGCGAGTTCTTCGTCCCCGCCGAGGACGTCTACCACCTCGGTGAGCACCTCAAGGAGCAGGCTCTTGCCGGTTGACATCTACTGGCGCATCCACATGGAGGGCGACCAGCCGTCGCTGCGCCGCAGGGTCCGCAGCCGCGGCGGCTTCGCCCAGGGCGGCACCGCCCCCGGCACCCGGGACGGCCGCGACGACGGCTACACCCACGCCGACTACATGGCCGAGGTCGCGCGGGCGGCCGAGGAGTCCGGCTTCGTCGGAGGGCTGCTGCCGAACTTCCCGCACACCGACGACCCGTGGGCCGCCGCCGCGACGCTGGCCCGCGAGACCACCTCCTACCGCTTCATGGTGGCCTTCCAGCCCGGGTTCCTGCACCCGGTGCAGGCGGCCCGGATGACGGCCACGCTGCAGCGGGCGACCGGCGGCCGGATCGTCTACAACGTCATCTCCGGCGGCGGCGGTCCCGCGCAGCTCTGGTGGGGCGACAAAGTGGACCACGACGACCGCTACGCGCGGACTTCGGAGTTCCTGGACGTGCTCAAGGGCGTCTGGCAGGGCGGGCATACCCATCATGGCCGCTTCTACCAGGTGGAGGACGCGGGTCTGCCGGAGGAGCTGGCCGGGCAGCCGTTCCCGGAGATCTTCTTCTCCGGCTCCTCCCCCGCCGCCATCGACGCCGCCGGCCGGCACGCCGACTACTACCTGTCCTGGCTGGAGCCGTTCGACGCGCTGGCGGAGAAGTTCGACGCCGTACGCGCGCACAGCGCCACGCCGCCCCGGTTCGCCGTGCGCGTGGACGTGCTGGCCCGGGAGAGCGAGGAGGAGGCGTGGGAGGAGATCCGGCAGGGCTGGCAGGCCAGGCCGCGCGGCGACGACTCCGGCGGGGGCGACTCCGTCGGCGTGCGGCGCAGCCGTTCCTTCCTCGCCGGGGCCGGTGACGACCCCCGCGCTCTGGAGGTCGCCCCGAACGTGTGGGGCGGGTTCGGCCAGTTGCGCGACGGCCCCGCCTTCGGCCTGGTCGGCGACTACCACCAGGTCGCCGACCGCCTCGACCAGCTCCTGGACCTCGGCGTGGACGCCTTCATCCTGGCCGGAATCCCCCATCTCGAAGAGGCCCGCCGCGTGGGCCGCCAGGTTTTGCCGCTACTGAAAGGACGCACCTCATGACCACCCGAGCCGGCTTCTTCCCGCAGAACAACACCTTGTGGGTGGCCCGCCACCGCGACCTGCTGCCCGGCGTGGAATGGGTGGACCTGAACGCGCTGGGCCGCGGCGCGCCGGTCGATCCCACCAGGGCCCTCCCGTCCGCCCACGGCGACCACCTGTTCGACGGCGGGTACGACTTCATCGGCACCGGCTCCACTCCCCCGGTCACCGCCCAGGCCAAGGGGCACGACATCGTGTACGTGGCGATCTCGGAGCCACGGGTCGAGAACGGCCGCCTGGTGGTGCGGGACGACTCGCCGATCGGCTCCGTGGCGGAGCTGAAGGGCAGGCGGGTGGCCCTCGGCCACGGCTCGTGGCAGACCACGCTCCTGCTGCTGGCGCTGGAGCGCGCCGGGCTCGGCTGGGGCGACATCGTCCCCGTGGACGCCTACGGCGACGCCGCCGAACTCCTGGTGAACGGCGACGTGGACGCCTGGGTGGGCTCCTACCCGTACCTGACGCCGGTCGAGTCGCGCACCAGGACGCTCGTGGAGACCAACGGGCTCTTCAGCCACCGCTCGCTCTGGTTCACCCGCCGCGACTTCGCGCGGGACCGGCCCGACGAGCTGGCCAGGATCGTCACCGCGCTCCAGGAGGCCGACCGCTGGACCGCCGGGCACCCGCGCGAGGCGGCCGCCCTGTTCGACGGCGACCTCGACGCCTGGGAGCACGCGCTGCGCACCCGACCCTGGGGGTTGCACCCGGTCAGCGAGGAGTTCGTCGCCGAGCAGCAGCACGCCGCCGACCTCTTCCACGCCAACGGGCTGATCCAGAAGAAGATCTCGGTCGCGGACGCCGTACTTCCCGAGATCGGCGAACTGGTGCTGCGGACCCGCTGAGCCGTCCGGGGATCACCGTCGTACGGCCAGATACCGCGCGAGGTGGTCGATCACCTCGCGCGCGTCGTCCTCGATGCCGTGGATGAACGTGGACCTGCGCCGCCGCAGCACGGGCAGCCCCAGCGCGTACAGTCCCGGGCTGTCGACGACGCCGCCGTCGTGGCGCAGCCGGCCCTTCTCGTCGATCACGGGCACGTCGAGCCAGCCGTAATCGGGCCGGAAACCCGTCGCCCACACGATCGTGCGGATCTCGCCGCTCCGCAGGTCGAGCCGCAGGCGCGCCGACTCGGGCACCCGGGTCGGCGCGAAGCGCTCGGGCGGGCCGGCCTCGGCGTCGCGGCCGCGCGTACGCGCCCACTCGTCGAACGTGCCCAGCAGGCGCTCCATCTTGAGGTCCGCGAGCGAGAACACGTTGCGCAGCCCGCCGGAGAACAGCGCGCATCCGTCGCGCACGGCCGCCCAGCGGCCGACCAGCTCGACACCCATCGAGGTGAGCGCGTTGAGATCGAGCGTCCCGCGCTCGGGAGTGCCGACGAGCTGGGGCGATGGCAGCCGCCGGGCCCGCGCGAGATCGTCGACCTCGTCGTAGCGCTGGTCCCACACGCCGGAGGCGTCCATCCACCACAGCACGTCGCGCCCGCGGTAGGTGCGGGGCAGCCGCACGTGCTCCCCCACCGAGAGCCTCACCGGCCGGCCGGACCCGCGCAGCTCGGCGGCCAGCTGCACGCCGGTCGCCGACGCTCCCACCACGAGCACCCCGCCGTCGGGCAGCCGATCGGGGGCACGGTAGTCGAACGGCGTCAGCTGCTCGACGGACGACGGCACCTCGTCGCCGAACCGCGGCACCGCCGGCCGGTTGCAGGCCCCGCTGGCGATGACCACCGTCCGGCAGCGGATCTCGCCGCGGCTCGTGGTCACGTGGTATCCGTCGCCGGTACGCCGGACGGACGTGACGTTCGTGCCGGTCCGGACGGGAGCCCGGGAGAACGCGGCGAAGCGCTCGATGAACTGCGTCACCTCCTTCGTGGTCATGTAGCCGTCGGGCTCCGGGCCTTCGTAGCGAAGGCCCGGCAGGCGGCTCTGCCAGTTGGGGGTGAGCAGCCGGAAGGAGTCCCAGCGTTCGCGCCGCCAGGAGTTCGCCACCTCGCCGCGCTCGATCACCAGGTGATCGAGCGACCGTTCGCGCAGGAAGTGGCTCGCGGCGAGACCGGAGTGGCCCGCGCCGATGACGACCGTGGTGACATGCTCGATGGCTCGGCCTTTCAGGCTTTCAGGCTTTCAGGCGACGTCGACGGTGACGTTCGTCGGGTTGGTGAGGGCGTCGAACACGGCCGACCGCTTCTGGGACTGGGCCACCAGCGCCTCGATCTCCTGCTTGGAGGCGTCCGCGTCGATGGTGAACGTCACCTTGATGTCGTTGAAGCCGTTGCGGACGTCGGCGTCGACGCCGAGGATGCCGCGGATGTCGTGCTCGCCTTCGAGCGTCGCCTCGACCGAGCGCAGCTGGATGCCGCGGTTCTGCGCGACGGACGCCACGCCGGCCGTCAGGCAGCTCGCCAGGCCGACGAGGAGGTACTCGATCGGCGTGATGCCGTTGTCCTCGGCCGCGAAGACCTCGGGGTGGTCGGCGTCGAACACCGCTTCGGTCCGGTGGCTCTGCTCCTGCCCGAGCCCGAAGAACTCCTTGACCGTGGTGGTGCTGTGGACGCCGTTCTGCCACCTGGAGGATGCCCGCCAGACGAACTGCGCGGCCTCGGGTGCGCCTTTCAGCGCCTCGCGCGCGTCCAGCAGCGCCTGCACGTTCACGCCGTTGGCGACCGTGGTCATGTCCCGCCCCTTCTGGATCTTCCCGCATTCCCGGTAGGTATTTGACCATACACGCGCCGTGGCGGCTACCATAGCCCTATGTCGCAGCCAGCCCCGGCGCTCGCGGCCGGCACGATCGGCACGGTCGGCACCGTGGAAACCCGGTACCTCGACCTGCCGGAGCCGCTACACCTCGACTGCGGCCGGGAGCTGCACCCGGTCCGCGTGGCCTACGAGACCTACGGCGCCCTCTCGCCCCGGCGCGACAACGTCGTCCTGGTGTGTCACGCGCTCAGCGGCGACGCCCATGCCGCGGGCCTGGCGAAGGCGCCGTCCGGCCAGAGCACGCGCGACGGCTTCGGGGCCGAGGACCGCGACGGCGCGGGCGGCAAGGGGCTCGGCTGGTGGGACGGGATGATCGGCCCCGGTAAGGCGTTCGGCACCGACCGGTTCTTCGTCATCTGCACGAACCTGCTCGGCGGCTGCCGCGGGACGACGGGTCCGTCGTCGATCGACCCGGCGACGGGCAGGCCGTACGGGCCGGACTTCCCCGTGGTCACGGTCGCGGACATGGTACGGACGCAGCGAGCGTTCCTCGACGTCCTGGGCATCGACCGTCTCGCGGCGGTGGCCGGGGGCTCGCTCGGCGGCATGCAGGCGCTGCAGTGGGCGATCCTGTTCCCCGGCCAGGTCGACGCGGTCGTGGCCATCGCCAGCACGCACGCCCTCCACCCACAGGGGGTGGCCTGGAACGCGATCGCGCGTGACTCGATCATGCGCGATCCGGCCTGGCAGGGCGGCCACTACTACGGCACGGGCCGCGCGCCCCATGCCGGCATGGGGGTGGCGCGGATGGTCGGCCACATCACGTACCTGTCCGCACCCGCGCTGAGCGAGAAGTTCGGCAGGCGGCTGCAGTCCGCCGACGCGCTCCGCTACACGATCACCGAGCCGGAGTTCGAGGTGGAGAGCTACCTGCGCCACCAGGCCGACTCGTTCGTCAAGCGCTTCGACGCCAACACCTACCTCTACACCTCGCGCGCGCTGACGTATTTCGATCTCGCGCGGCAGCATGGCGGCGGGTCTCTCCCGCAGGCGCTCGAAGGCGTTTGCGCCCGGACGCTGCTCATCGCCTTCAGCTCCGACTGGCTGTACCCGCCGTCGGCGTCGGAGGAGATCGAGCAGGCGCTGCGCGCCCTCGGCAAACCGGTCGAGTTCGAGGTGATCGAGGCGCCGTACGGCCACGACTGCTTCCTGCTCGAGGAGGCGCGGCAGACGCCCATCATCCGCCGGTTCCTGGCCGGGGCGACGTCGAGGAAGGGGTCTTCGTGACCGATCAGTTCCCCCGTGCCGAGCAAGCCCGCGCGTTCGGGTTCGAGACCCGGCAACTGCACGCCGGGCAGCGGCCCGACCCGAACACGGGCGCCCGTGCGGTGCCGATCTTCCAGACCACCAGCTATGTCTTCGAAGACCCCGAGTCCGCGGCGGCGTACTTCAACCTGCAGGAGTACGGGAACACGTACTCGCGCATCATGAACCCGACCGTCGCGGTGTTCGAGGAGCGGGTGGCGAACCTCGAGGGCGGCAGCGGCGCGGTGGCGTTCGCCAGCGGGATCGCCGCGCAGGCGGCCGCGCTGTTCACGCTGCTGCAGCCGGGCGACCACGTCGTCTCGTCCTCGGCGCTGTACGGCGGGACGGTGAACCAGCTCAAGCACCTGCTGCGCAAGATGGGCGTGGAGCTGACGTGGGTCGATCCCGACGATCCGGACGCGTGGCGCCAGGCGGTGCGGGTGAACACGAAGGCGTTCTTCGGCGAGACGATCGGCAATCCCGCCGGTAACGTGCTGGACATCGAGACCGTGGCGGCCATCGCCCACGAGCACGAGCTGCCGCTGATCGTGGACAACACGTTCGCGACACCGTACCTGTGCCGCCCGATCGAGTGGGGCGCCGACATCGTGATCCACTCGGCGACCAAGTTCATCGGCGGCCACGGCACGAGCATCGGCGGCGTCGTGGTCGAGGCCGGCACGTTCAACTGGTCCAACGGACGGTTCCCGGTGGTCGCGGATCCGTCTCCCGCCTACCACGGCCTGCGATTCCACGAGACGTTCGGGACGTACGGCTACCTGATGAAACTGCGGGCCGAAACCCTGCGCGACCTCGGCGCGGCGCTCTCGCCGTTCAACGCCTTCCTGTTCCTGCAGGGGCTGGAGACGCTGTCGCTGCGCATGGACCGCCATGTCGACAACGCGCGGGCGGTCGCGGCCTTCCTCCAGGGCCACGAGCTGGCCTCCAACGTGACCTACCCCGGCCTGCCGGACAGCAGGTACCGGCCGCTGGTGGAGAAGTACCTCCCGCGCGGCGCCGGCGCCGTCTTCTCCTTCGACTGCGTCGGCGGCCGGACCGGCGGGCAGAACCTCATCGGCGGCCTGACGCTCTGGTCCCACCTGGCGAACGTCGGCGACGCCAAGAGCCTGGTCATCCACCCCGCCAGCACGACGCACCGCCAACTCGGCGACGACGAACTGCGGGCGGCCGGCGTCGGGCCGGGGACGGTGCGGCTGTCGGTCGGCACCGAGTCCGTCGAGGACCTGATCTGGGATCTGGAGCAGGGTTTCGCCCGCGTCGCCGAGACGAACGGAAAGAAGGTGGGGACGCCATGACCGATCTCGGGCGATACCAGGACCCGCTGACGATCCAGCGCGTGCTGCACTCCACCAGGACGATCGCGATCGTGGGCCTGTCGGGCAACGAGCTGCGAGCCAGCTACTTCGTCGGCTACTACCTCAGACGGCACGGCTACCGGGTGATCCCCGTGAACCCCCGCGAGAGGGAGATCCTCGGGGAGACCAGCTACCCGAGCCTGCTCGACGTGCCCGTTCCGGTGGACCTCGTGAACGTCTTCCGCGCGCCGGACGCGCTGCCCGCCATCGCGGAGGAGACCGTGGCGATTCGCGCCGGCGCCCTGTGGTGCCAGTTCGGCGTGATCAACGAGGAGGGCGCGCGGATCGCCGGGGACGGCGGCGTGACCGTGATCATGGACCGCTGTCTCAAGGTCGAGCACGCGCGGTATGTGGGCCGGATGCACTGGCTCGGCTTCAACACCCAGCGCATCACGTCCGTCCGCGCCGGGCTCCAGTAACCACCCCTCGGCCCGCGGGCTCGCGTGCCAGCCGGGGTCGGCGCCGTCAGTAACCGGTGAACGCGATGTCGCCCTTGGCCGTGCCGCGCGTTCACCAGGTGCCGGTGCCGCCCGTCGACGCGTGCGGAGACGCTCAGTCCACCAGGCCGGCGCGGTAGGCGGCGATGGCCACCTGGACCCGGTTGGTGACGGCGAGCTTGTCGAACAGGTGGGAGATGTGGCTTTTGACCGTTGCCTCGCTCATGTGCAGACCGGCCGCGATCTCGGCGTTGGAGCGGCCGAGCCCCACCTCGGTGAGCACCTCGCGCTCGCGGCCGGTGAGGGTCTCCAGCCGGGCGAGCGCGTCCCGGCGGCGCCGGACGGGCGCGTCGTTGGTGACCCGGTGGATCAGCCGCCGCGTCACCTGCGGGGACAGCATCGCGTCACCGCCGTGCGCCAGGCGTACGGCACGGATCAGGTCGTGGGGCGAGGTGTCCTTGAGGAGGAATCCGCAGGCCCCGGCCTCCAGGGCGGTGAAGACGTGCTCGTCGCTGTCGAACGTGGTCAGGATCACGACCGCGGGCGGACGGACGAGCCGGCGGATGGCCTGGGTGGCGGCCAGGCCGTCGGTCCGCGGCATCCTGATGTCCATCAGGATGACGTCCGGCCCCAGGCGGTGAACGGCGTCGACCGCCTCGTCCCCGTCCGCGGCCTCCCCCACGATCTCCACGTCAGGTGCGGATTCGAGGATGAACCGCAGCCCGGCGCGGATCAGCGACTCGTCATCCACCAGCAGCGTTTTGATCATATGTGTCCCCCGGCAACCGGCCCTCGAGACGCCAGCCTCCCGCATCGTCGGGCGCGCCGCGTACCGTTCCGCCGATCAGCCGGAAACGTTCTGCCAGGCCCACGAGACCGGCCCCGGCGCCGGAGGGGCGGGCGGCGGGGTGGAGCGAGCGCTCGTTGGTGACCGTGATGGTGATGCCGTCCTGCGGGCTCCCGGTCACCGAGACGGTGACGGGTGCTCCGAAGGCGTGTTTGTGCGCGTTGGTCAGGCCTTCCTGCACGAGCCGGTAGGCGGCCCGGGCCGTGGCCACCGGCAGCGTGTCGAGGTCGCCATGCAGGGTGACGGTGTTGCCGACCGCCGCCCAGGACTCCACCAGTCGCCGCAGGTCGGGAAATATGTCGTCATGTCCGGCCCGCAGCACGCCCACGATCTTCCGCAGCTCTTCGAGGGCCTCCTGCGCGGTGCCCCGGATCAGCGCCGCCTCCCGTTCGATCCGTGCCGGTGCCGCGCCGGGGTTGACCTCCAGGCCGCCGGCGTGCAGCGAGATGAGGGTGACCTTGTGCGCGAGCACGTCGTGCATCTCCCGGGCGATCCGGCCGCGTTCGGCGGCCCTGGCCTGTTCGTCGCGCAGGTGCCGTTCGGCCTCGGCGCGCTCCGCGCGTTCGCGCAGTGATCGGGTGAGCTCGCGGCGGGTGGCGACGTACCCGCCCGTCACCAGTACGGCGGCGGTGGCGGCCAGCGCGGGGACCAGCGCGTCCGTGCCGAGCCTGCCCTCGTCGACCCACTGCTGCGCCACGAACCCCGCCACGCCGATCACCGCCAGCGCCGCGAACCGCGCGCCCAGCCGCGCTCCCGCGCCGGAGAACAGGCCGATCAGCAGCGGCCCGGGGTTGCCCGACAGCGCGTACGCGCCCGCCCCGACGGCGGCGACCGCGGTCGGCCACCGATCGCGGAACCACAGCGCACCCGTGGCGACCAGCCCGGCGGCGGCGATGACCACGCGCGGCAGCGGCGCCCACGGCGTCTTGACCGCCAGGACCGTCAGGAACAGGCAGACCGTCACGGAGACCACGCTGATCGCGCGCGGGCCCGGCGCGCGGACCCGCCGCAGCACCTCCCGGTACGTCACCATCGGCCCAGCGTAGCCAGGGCGGCGGCGCGTCACCTCCTACGACCGTCGATGCCGGCCGTCCGGAGATCTCCGACTTTAGTGTGATGCGGCGATGGCCGTGATGGCGATGCGGCCGGGCCCGCGCAGGCGCCAGCGTTGATGACCTCGACAACGTCAGGAGTCACGCCGTGCGCCCAGTCCCCCTCCTCCGCCTGCTGATCGTCGCCGCCCTGTCGCTGGCGGCCCTCTGGCCCCCCGCCACGGCGGCGGCCTCGGCGCGCATTCCGGACACCCGTGAGCTGGCGGACTTCTTCGACGCCGCGATGGCCAAAGGACTGCGGGCCAACCATGTGCCGGGCGCGGTGGTCTCGGTGGTGGGCGGCGGGAAGATCCTCTTCAGCAAGGGGTACGGCCTGGCCGACCGCGAGAACGGGACGCCGTTCGACCCCGGCACCTCCTTGGTGCGGATCGCCTCGATCACCAAGCTGTTCACCTGGACCGCGGTGATGCAACAGGTGCAGCGGGGCAGACTGGACCTGCACGCGGACGTGAACCGCTACCTCACCACCTTCCGCATCCCCGCGACGTACCCGCAGCCGATCACGCTCGCGCACCTGATGGACCACACCGCCGGGTTCGAGGACAGCACCATCGGCGTGGGCGCGCGCAGCAAGGCCGATGTGCCGCCCCTGGGCACGTATCTCGCCGAGCACGTGCCGGCGCGGGTGCGCCCGCCCGGGCAGGTGTCGGCCTACTCGAACTACGGCGCGGCGCTGGCCGGGTACATCGTGGCGCAGGTGAGCGGGCAGCCCTACGACCAGTACGTGAAGGACCACATCCTCGACCCGCTCGGCATGCGGCACAGCACGGCCTCCGAGCCGGTCCCCGCCCCCTTGGCCGCCGGCCAGGCACGCAGCTACGACTACGAGGACGGGACGTACCAGCGCAAGCCCTTCGTCTTCGACAACCTCGCGCCCGACGGATCGATCAGCGCCACCGCGGACGACATGGCCCGCTTCATGATCGCCCATCTGGAGGACGGGACCCTCCTCGACGAGCCCACCGCCCGTCTCATGCACCGGCGGTCCTTCGCCGCCGACCCCCGCATCGACGGGTACGCCCACGGGTTCAAGGAGCAGACCCTCAACGGGCATCGCGTGATCATGCACGACGGCAGCTGGGAAGGCTTCCAGAGCGCGCTGCTGCTGGTGCCCGACGCCGACATCGGCCTGTTCGTCTCCACCAACAGCGTGGGCGGCATCGACGCCGTCACCGAGTTCCTGCCCGCCTTCTTCGACCGCTTCCTGCCCGGCGAGCGCGCCGCGCCCTCAGCTCCTCCCTTCAAGTCGGCCACGCCCGTGGCGGGCTTCTACAGACCGGCCCGCACGGTCGAGTCGACCATCGAGAAGGTGCTCACCCTCACCACCTCCTCCCGGCTGCGGGTCGAGGCCGGCGGGAAGCTCGCCTTCAAGGGCATGACGTGGAGCCCGCTGGCTGCGGGGCTCTACCAGCAGGACGGCGGCTCCCAGCGGCTGGCGTTCGTCACGGACGGCGCCGGCGTCACCTACGCGGCCACCGACGGGCCCGCCTACGAGCTCATCCCCTGGTGGGAGACCCCTCCGGCCAACGTCATCGTCGTCCTGTCGTTCGCCGTCACCGCCCTGACGGCCGTGCTCGGCCTGCCGTTGGCCGCCGCGGTCCGGCGGCTGCGCGGACGTCCCTCTGAGACGCCGCGCGCCTGGCGTGCCGGTCGCCTGCTCGCGGGCCTGGGCGGCGCCGTCGGGCTGGTGTTCGTCGTCCTGTTCACGCTGACGCTGATCGGGGACACGAGCATCCTGTACGGCGTGCCGGCCTCCCTGCGGGTTCTGCTGCTCCTTCCCCCGCTGTTCCTGGCCCTCACCATCGCCGCGATCACCACCACCGTGATCGGCTGGAGACACCGGCACCTCGGCGTCCTGGCCCGCGCTCACCAGGTGACCCTGCTGGCCGGAATGCTGGCCCTCGTCTGGTTCTGCCTGCACTGGAACCTGCTCGGCTGGCAGTTCGGCTGACCCCCCGCCGCCCGGCCGGGACGATGACCAGCACGACGACGAGGAACGCCACCGCCGGCAGGACGGCCGAGCCGGTCAGCGCGGCGCTCACGTGAGCGGTGACCGCTGCCGGGCCGGACCGCGGTCGGGCGTGCCGCAGAAGATTGTTCTGCGGCGCCTTCGGCGCGGATGGATCGCATGCTCTTGTGCGGGTCGGATGCCGCCGGTCAACGGGGATCCGGGCGGCCGAGGGAGTGACCGTCGTTCGGGGTACTGGCGTTACCTCCTTCACACCCGTCACCTTGCCTACCCTGGGGTTATGGGCCAGATCGAGCACCGCGCCGAAGTCCGCGAGTTCCTCAGCACGCGGCGCGCCCGCATCACGCCCGAGCAAGCGGGACTGCCCGCCTACGGCGGCAACCGCCGCGTCCAGGGACTGCGGCGGGAGGAGGTTGCGATGCTCGCCGGCGTCTCCATCGACTATTACGTCCGCATGGAGCGCGGCAACCTGTCCGGCGCCTCCGACAGCGTGCTGGACGCCCTGGCCCGCGCCCTGCAACTGGACGAGGCCGAGCGGGAGCACCTGTTCGCGCTGGCCCGGGCGGCCGGGCCGGGCCAGCGGCAGCGGCGCACGCCGCCGGCCACGGTACGGCCCGCCATCCAGCAGGTGCTCGACGCCATCACGGACGCGCCGGCCTGGATACGCAACGGCCGCCACGACATCGTCGCCATGAACCGCCTGGCCCGCGCCCTGTACTCCCCCGTCCTGGCCGACCCGCGCCGCCCGGCGAACACCACCCGCTTCCTCTACCTGGATCCGGCCGCGCGGGAGTTCTTCGTCGACTGGGACCGGATCGCCAACGACGCCGCCGCCATGCTCCGGCTGGAGGCGGGCCGCGCCCCGCACGACCGGGCGCTGATCGAGCTGGTCGGCGAGCTGTCGACGCGGAGCGAGGTCTTCCGGGAGCGCTGGGCCTCCCACGACGTGCAGTTCCACCGCAGCGGCCGCAAGCGGCTGCGTCACCCGGTGGTCGGCCGGCTCGACCTGGACTTCGAATCGATGGAGCTGCCGTCGGAGCCGGGCCTGACCCTCAACGTCTACACCGCCGCCCCCGGCAGCCCCGGCGCCGACGGCCTCAGGATGCTCGCCAGCTGGGCCGCCACCCAGGACCTCGCCGAGGCGCAGCCGACGGCCGCCGACCAGCGCTGACCAGCGCCGACCTCATGGGGGGCTCTGCCATTACCTGTAACGGCAGGCCCTGCCACATGCCCGGGTGAGCCTGTTCTATGGAGCTTGACCAGGGGAAACCTTGGCATTCGACGCGGCGGCGGGGGTGGCCGCGGCCCGTGGCCCCGGAGCCGCCCCGCCGCACGCCCGACGACGAAGACAAGAGACGGAAAACCTTTGATGCGAGCTACTTTCATGTACGGTGCCGGCGACGTGCGCGTGGAGCACGCGCCCGACCCGGTCCTGCGCGAGCCCACCGACGCGATCGTCCGCATCCTGCGCTCGTGCGTCTGCGGTAGCGACCTGCACCCGTACCACAACCTGCCGGCCTCGGAGCAGGGCACGCCGATGGGGCACGAGTTCCTCGGCGTGATCGAGGACCTCGGCCCGCAGGTGTCCGGGCTCAAGCGCGGTGACCTGGTCGTGGCGCCGTTCGCCTACTCCGACAACACCTGCGCCCTGTGCCGCGAGGGCCTGCACACCTCCTGCCCCAACGGCGGCTTCTGGGCCTCCGGCGACGTCGGCGGCGGCCAGGCCGAGGCGATCCGCGTCCCGCAGGCCGCCGGCACCCTTGTCAAGCTGCCCGTCGGCGAGGACTCCGAGCTGCTGCCGTCGCTGCTGACCCTGGCCGACGTGTACGGCACCGGCTACCACGCCGCCAAGCAGGCCCAGGTCAGCCCGCGTACCACGGTGGCCGTCATCGGCGACGGCGCGGTCGGCCTGCTGGCGGTGCTGTCGGCCAGGCAGCTGGGCGCCGAGCGAATCATCCTGATGGGCCGCCACGACGACCGGACCAAGCTCGGCATCGACTTCGGCGCCACCGACGTCGTGCCCGAGCGCGGCGCCGAAGGCATCGAGAAGGTACGCGAGCTGACCCGCGGCCAGGGCGTGCACGCGGTGCTGGAGGCCGTCGGCTACATGAACGCCTACGAGACGGCGGTCGGCATCGTCCGCCCCGGCGGGGTGATCAGCCGCGTCGGCGTTCCGCAGTACGAGGACGCCCCGGTCGGGTTCGGCAGCCTGTTCGGCCCCAACATCACCCTGACCGGCGGACCCGCCCCGGTGCGCGCCTACATCGAGGACCTGCTGCCCGGCGTGCTGGACGGCACCGTCGAGCCGGGCCGGGTGTTCGACCGCACGGTCACGCTGGACGAGGTGCCCGACGGATACCGCGCCATGGACGGCAGGACCGCGCTGAAGGTCCTCATCCGGCCCTGACCATCCGCCCCTGGGCGACGCCAGGTCTCAGACGACGCGGACGATGATCTTGCCGCGCACGCCGCCCGCCTCCAGGGCCCGGTGCGCCTTGGCAATCTCCTCCAGCGGGAACACGGTGTCCACGACCGGGCGGATGGCGCCGCTCTCCACGTACCGGGCCAGATCGGCGAAAAGGCGGTGGGTGGGCTGACCGCTGAAGAAGCGCACGCGCCGCCGGCCGTACACGGTGGAGGCGGCGAGGTACGACAGCGTCGAGGCGGCCCGGTTGACGTCGAAGGCGATCGCCACCATGCGACCCGACGGGGTCAGCAGGCGCCGGTAGGCGGGGTGCTCGGTGCCCACGGTGTCCAGAACCACGTCGAACCGCGGCAGATCAGCGGGCCGCGTGGTGGCGTAGTCGTAGACCTCGTGGGCCCCCAGGTCACGGACGAGGTCGAGGTTGCGCGCCCCGGCCAGGGCGGTGACGTGGGCGCCGAGTGCCCTGCCGAGTTGCACCGCCACGACGCCCACGCCGCCGCTGCCGCCGCGTACGAGCAGGCGCTCGCCCGGCCGCAGCGCCGCCTTGTCGCGCAGCGCCGTGATCGCCGTCGTCCCCACCGGGAGCGCCACGGCCTCCACCAGGTCCAGGCCCGCCGGGACGAGGGACAGCTGACGGGGCCGGACGATCAGGTATTCGGCGGCACTGCCGAACGTGCGGCCCAGCACGCCCCACACCCGATCGCCCACCCGGGGGCCGGGTTCGGCCGGGTCCGGGCCCAGGGCGACGACCTCGCCGGTGAAGTCGAGCCCCATGCGTTTCGGGAACCCCCGCCGCGTCAGCCCCGTCACGAGCCGCAACTTGCCCGCCCGGCCGTGCAGCTCGCCGCCGTTCACGCTGATGGCGTGCACGCGCACCAGCACCTCACCGGGTCCGGGGACCGGCTTGGGCACCGTGCCCACATACAGCACCTCCGGCGGCCCGTACCAGTCGAACAGGGCCGCGCGCATCTCAGTCGCATTCATCTCCACGTGAGCGACGCTATCGGGCTAAACGGATGGGACCGTCCACTTACGCTAATGTGAGAAACATGCCTGGTCATCCCTCTCAGATGGAGCCCGCGCCGGCGCTGCGGGCCGACGCGCGGCACAACCGCGTACGCATCCTCGAGGCCGCGCGGGAGGCGTACGCCACGCGCGGGCTCGACGTGCCCATGGCGGCCATCGCGCGGCGCGCCGGGGTCGGCGTGGCCACGCTCTACCGGCGCTTCCCCTCACGGGAGTCGCTGATCACGGAGGTGTTCGGCGACGAGCTGACCACGTGCGCGTCGGTCGTGGACGAGGCGCTGGCCGATCCGGACCCGTGGCGGGGGTTCTGCTCGATGATCGAGACGGTGTGCGCGATGCAGGTCGCCGACCGGGGGTTCACCGAGGCGTTCCTGACGGCGTTCCCCGACGCGATCGACTACGAGCGCACGCGGGTGCGGGCCGAGCAGGGCCTCGCCGAGGTGGTACGGCGGGCCAAGGCCGCCGGGCGGCTGCGGGCCGACTTCGACCCGGCCGACCTGACGCTGCTGCTCAAGGCCAACTGCGGCGTCGCCACCGGGACGAACGAGGTCGCGGCGGCGGGGTCGCGGCGGCTGGTGGCGTACCTGCTGCAGTCCTTCCGCGCCCAGCACGCCGAGCCCCTGCCGCCGGTGCCGCCCCTCACCCTCGACCTCCTGCACGGGCAGGCGACGGCACGGTAGCCCCGGGACGGGTCGATGCCTCAATCAGCACAGGTACTACGAGGTCCGCGGTTGCGACTACCTGAAGCCCATTGAGGGCAACGCCACCACGGGCTACTTCTTCTGGCACGCCTGCGCGTAGCCGCCGATCACCAGCCGCCGGTGCGGGCTTCGGCGGTGGCCTTCAGGGCGTGCAGCCAGGCCTCGAGACCCTTTCCGAGGAAGTCGGTGGCCAGGGGGACGTCGGTCTCGATCTGGTCCCCGGCATGGGTCTCCTCGGTCCGTACGAGGACCCCGCCCTTGACCTGCGTGAAGGTCCACACATGGACACCCCGGTCGATGCGCAGCCCTTCGCCGATCGCCGGGCCGGTCCAGCGGATGCACTTGTGGTGCTGCAGTTGCCGCACGGTGGAGGTGATGACCAGCGTGGTCGGCGGGCTGACGGGGGTCGCGGGCACCGGCGTGGTCCACCGGAACCGCGAGTTCTCGCGGAGCGGGCCGGAGTCCAGGCGCTTCATGCTGGTCACGGGCTTCTGCCAGGTGGGCCAGCCTTCCACGTCGGTCTGGAGTTCCCAGATGGTGCGCAGGGGCGCCTTGATCAAGGTCTCGGTCCGGTAGCGGATCTTGGCTGCGGGATCGACCCCTTCCCCGCGGCACTGGAGCCCACCACCGTCGTAGCCGGTGACGGCCTGCGCGGGCGGGACGTTGCCCGCGAGGCCGCCTGCGACGACGAGCGAGATCATGAGCGCGCTGATACGCCTGCTGACTGGGCCGACGACACCGATCCTTATGATCCTTTAACATCTAGAGTCCTAAAGTGCTAGCAAGCTAGATAAATGGAGAAATCGGTGATCGAGTTCCATCTGGACGGCAGGTCGGGTGTCTCGCCGTACCTGCAGATGGTCCAGCAAGTACGGCACGCGCTGCGGCTCGGCCTCCTACGCGAAGGCGACCAGCTGCCGACCGTCAAGGAGGTCGTGGCACAACTGGCGATCAACGCCAACACCGTCCTCAAGGCCTACCGCGAACTCGAGCACGAGGGCCTGGTGGCCGCCCGGCCAGGGGTGGGGACGTTCGTGACGGCGACGCTCACCGACACCTCCCTGGCCGCGCACGGCCCGCTGCGGATGGAACTGCAGCGCTGGCTCGCCAAGGCCCGCCGAGCCGGCCTCGACGACGAAAGCATCGAGGCCCTCTTCATGACCACCTTTCGGACCTTCGCTCAGGAGGACATAGCGTGACCGCCGTCCTGCAGGCCCAGGCACTGGGCAAGAAATACGGCAGACGCTGGGCGCTGCGCGAGTGCACCATCGACATCCCGGCGGGCCACGTCGTCGGGCTCGTGGGCCCCAACGGAGCCGGCAAGACCACGCTCCTGAAGCTCGCCAGCGGCCAGCTCCAACCCTCGGCGGGCGGCATCACCGTGCTCGGCGGCCGACCAGCGGCCACACCCGCCCAGCTGGCCAGGATCGGGTTCGTCGCCCAGGACACCCCCGTCTACGCGGGCCTGACCGTCGCCGAACACCTGCGGCTCGGAGCCCGGCTCAACCCCCGCTGGGACGACACCATGGCACGAGAACGCATCGCGCAACTCGGACTCGTCCCCGGACACCGAGCGGGCAAACTGTCCGGCGGCCAGCGCGCCCAGCTCGCCCTCACCCTGGGCCTGGCCAAACGGCCCGAGCTGCTGATCCTGGACGAGCCGGTCGCCTCCCTCGACCCGCTGGCCCGCCGCGAGTTCCTGCAGGGGCTGATGGAGGCCACCGTCGAGCACGAGTTCAGCGTCGTACTCTCCTCCCACCTGGTCTCCGACCTGGAACGCGTCTGCGACTTCCTCGTCGTGCTCGTCGACTCCCGCGTCCAGATCGCCGGAGAGGTCGAGGAGCTGCTCGCCACCCATCACCGCCTCACCGGCCCGCGCCGCGACCCCGACCGGCTGCCCGCCGACCAGCAGGTGATCTCCGCACGCCACACCGAACGGCAGAGCACGTTCATCGTTCGTACCGACGCCCCGATCCACGACCCCGCCTGGACGGTCAGCCGGCTCAGCCTGGAAGACCTCGTCCTGGCCTACATGGACAAGCGCACCGCCGAGAACCGGCGCGTCGCCCTGGAGGTCCAGCGATGATCTGGCTGACCTGGCGCCAGCTGCGCGGCTCGGCCGCGATGCTGGCCGCCCTGCTCGTCGTCCTCGCCACCGTCCTGGCCCTGACCGGCCCGGACCTGGCCTCGGACTACTCCACCGGTATCGCCGCCTGCACCCAGGACGACACCTGCGGCCGCTTCTACGACCGGTTCTTCGGCGCGCACGACATGCCCTTCATGGCCGTCAGCCTCATCGTGCTGCTCCTGCCCGCCGTCGTCGGGCTCTTCTGGGGAGCACCGTTGATCACCCGCGAGCTGGAGACCGGCACGCACCTGCTGGTGTGGAACCAGACCATCACCCGCGGCCGCTGGCTGGCGGTCAAGCTCGGGCTCACCGGCCTGGTCGCCATGGCCGCCGCCTGCCTGTGCGGCCTCGCGGTGACCTGGTGGTCCGACCCCCTGGACAAGTCGGCCCCGGGCGACCTGGCCTTGATGACTCCCCTGGTGTTCGGCGCGCGCGGCATCGCCCCGATGGGGTATGCGGCGTTCGCCTTCGTCCTGGGCGTGACCGTGGGCATGCTGGTGCGCCGCACCCTGCCCGCCATGGCCCTCACGCTGGCCGTCTTCGCCGCGATCCAGCTCGCCATGCCGCTGCTGGTCCGGCCCCACCTGATGACCCCGGTCACCTCGACCTTCGAGCTCAGCGAGACGAACGTGGACGGTTTCGGCATAAACCGTGACCAAGGCGGACGTGTGGAGGTTCGCCTGAATGCGGCTGTTCCCGGCCACGCGGGCGCCTGGGTCCTGTCCAGCGATCTCGTCGATCCGTCCGGACGTCCGACCGCCGGCCCCGAGCCCGGAATCGGGATCGTCCAGATCTCGACGACGTCGGGACCCTGCGCACCCTCGCCGTCGGCAGGGATGGGCGCGTGCCCGGCGGAGATCAACCGGCTCGGCTACCGGCAGAAGGCGACCTACCAGCCCCTTGAGCGCTTCTGGCCCTTCCAGTGGATCGAAACCGGGATCTACGCCCTGCTCACCCTCGGCCTCACCTGGCTCTCCTTCTGGTGGATCCGCAGGCGCCTGTCATGACCGCCATCAGGACCATGACGGCCGGACTCGCCCTCCTCCTGGCCGCGGCCTGCACGGCGCCGACGCCACCGCGCAGCGAGGCGAGCACCGCAGCCGGTACGGCCTGCGCGCGCCCCCAGGGCCCGGCCGCGGCGGAGACGGCCACCACCATCGACGTCATCGAGCAGGCGTACTTCTGCATCCTCGGCAACTACTACAGCGGCGCCACCCTGGACGCCCGCTCGCTCCTGACCACCGCATTCGCCGCCCTGACCCAGGAGCTCAACCGCAACGGACGCGACCTGCCCGAAGCCACCATGCCGGCACTGACCGGCGACCGGAAAGCCGACTGGACCGCCTTCGAAACCGCCTACCGCAAGACCACCGACCAGGTCCCCGACCTGCGCGACAAACTGGCCGTCGCCACCCTCGAAGCCCTCGTGGCCGCCCTCGGCGACAACCACGCCGCCTGGGCCCACGACACCAAACGACCCCCCGACTACCACGACGGCGACGGCTACGGCCTGGGCCTCGAGGCGAACGTCAACGGCCCGCAGGTGCAGGGCAACCCCGGCGTCGCCCTCCCCCCGCTGTTCGTCACCACCGTGCAGGGCGGCGCGGCGCAGGCCGCCGGACTGCGCCCCGGCGACCTCATCGAATCCATCAACGGATCGGCACCCTTCATCGACGGCAAGCCCACCCCCGCCATCGCCGCCCTCTACCCCCGATACCCGGAGGCCCGCCCGGTCCGGCTGCGGCTCCTGCGGCAGAGCACCGGCCGCCGCTGGAACGTGACCCTCAAACCCGGCCTCTACCAGCGCGACCTGGCCACCCTGCAAGTGGTCCAGTCGAAACTGCTGGACGACGACATCGCCTACGTACGGATGCGCGGATTCGCCCCCGACTCCGCCGACAGAGTGCTCAAGGCGATCACCAGACTACGCACCGGCCGCACCCTCACCGGCGTCGTCCTGGACCTGCGCGGCAACGGCGGCGGCAGCCCCCAGGAGGCGATCCGGCTGGAGAGCGCGTTCGCCCACGGCAAGGCCACCGCCCACCTGTGCACCGTCGACGGCAGGTGCGAGACCCTGCGGACCGACGACACCGTCCCACTGGTCAACCTGCCACTGATGGTGCTCATCGACCGCAGCTGCGCCTCGGCCTGCGAACACTTCACCTCCGCCGTCAAAGACCTTCGCGTCGGCCAGCTGATCGGCACCAGAACCGCCGGCGTCATCTCCGGCCCGGCACAGCCGTACCTCCTCGCCAACAACACCGCACTGAGCTTCCCCACCCGACACCACCTGGGGCCCGACCACGAGGTGATCGACCGGATCGGCGTACCCCCCGACCACCACGTCCCCCTCACCCCTAAGGACGCGGCCACCGGGCGAGACCCCGCCCTGGCCAAGGCCCTGACCTTGCTGCACAAGTGAACGGACCTCTCCGATGAGACACCTCCTGGCAGTCGCCGCCGGACTGGCCGTCCTCGCCGCGTCCGCCTGCTCCGAACCCACCCCGCCCCGCTCCGCCGCCCCCTCGGCCACACCCACCGGCCCGGCCACCCTGCCCGCCCCCACCGGCCCCCACCCCGTCGGCACCACCGCCCTGTACCTCAACGACACCTCCCGCCCCGACCCCTGGGACCTCGACGCCAAAACCCGACAGCTCAAGGTCACCCTGTGGTACCCGACCAAGCAGCGCGACGGACAGCGAGCCCCGTACATGACCCCCAAGGAATCCGAGCTCACCCTGAAGGGAGGCAGGATCGCGGGCGTCCCGGACGACACCCTGAGCAAGACCCGAACGAACGCCACCAAAGACGCCGAACCCACAGGCCGCGACCTTCCCCTGGTGGTGTTCTCCCCCGGCTTCACCAAACCGATGAGCACGCTCACCGCCCTGGCCGAGGACCTGGCCAGCCGCGGCTACGTCGTCGCGGGCATCGACCACACCTACGAGAGCTACGCCACGACCCTCGCCGACGGGCGCGTCGCCGAATGCCTCGCCTGCGACAGCGACGCCGACCCCGGCTTCGGCACCGGCGTGGTCGCGGGCCGGGCCGCCGACGTCTCGTTCGTGCTCGACCAACTGCCCTCGACCTGGAACGGCGCCGACCGGATCGACCGCTCCCACATCGCCATGGTCGGCCAGTCCATCGGCGGAGCCGGCGCCATGGCGACCATGGTGAAGGACCCCCGGATACGCGCCGGGATCGACATGGACGGCACCACCTACGCCCGGATCCCCAAAACCGGATTCTCCCGGCCCTTCATGTTCATCGGTTCGCCGCAGCACATCCCCGGCGGCCGCGACAACTCGTGGGACCGCGACTGGAAACTGCTCACCGGCTGGAAGCGCTGGATCGTGCTGTCAGGCGCGGACCACCAGTCCTTCACCGACCTCCCGCTCCTGTCAGGCGCCCTCGGCATCAAACCCGCCTACGGCATCCTGCCCGCGGCGCGCGCCGCCGAGCTCACCCGCACGTACGTGGCGGCCTTCCTCGACCAGCACCTGAGATCGCAACGGCAGCCCCTCCTGGACAAGCCGTCCGCACGCTACCCCGAGGTCAAGTTCTGCCCCGCGACCTGCGGCCAATCCTGAGACCCGTCGCGGAGCCCGTGGTTTTGTGCTGTTCTGGATGGGTTTTGCCTCAGCCGACGCCCTTTACATTGTAGATTTCCACCGGCGCTAACCCCAGGTGAGCGGGTCGAGGTGGAGGTAGAACCGCTCGCGGTCACGGTCGAGGACGATGCCGTACCGCTCCGCGAACCTCTCGTCCGCCAAGCCCGCCTCCCGCTCGTCGGGCCACGTCTCCCGCGCGTTGGCGAGCAGGAGCGCGATGTCGGCGTAGGGGTCGGCCCGTCCGAGGCGGCCGAGGTCGATGAAGCCCGCCACGTCCAGGGTCTCCGGGTCGAGGATGATGTTGGGCAGGCACAGGTCGCCGTGGCAGACGACCGTCTCGGCGGCCTCTTGCGCGAGGCGGTGCTCCAGCTGGGGTTCGAGGCGGGCGAGCAGTTCGCCGGCCGGCGTGTCCTGCTGTTCTTCCGGGAGGAACTCGGGGTTGACCGCGCCCCGCGCGACGACGTCGCGGGCCGTGGCGAACATCCATGTGAGATCCCGCGCGAACGGGCACCCGCGAGCGGGCAGGTCGTGCAGGCGGCGTACGGCGTCCGCGATCTTCTCCCAGGCCGGCCGCAGCCCCGCGGCCGGGACCCGATCGGCGGGGACGCCCGCGACGGCGCTCGTCACCAGGCAGGCGCCGTCGGCCGTGGCGCGCCAGTCGAGGACGCGCGGGCCCGGAACGCCCTGCGTGCCCAGCCACTCGACGCGGTCCCGCTCCTCCTCCAGCGAGGTCACGGAACCGGCGGGGACGCACTTGGCGTATCGGGTGCCGTCCTCGGAGCGGAAGACATCAGCCCCGGACTCGCCGCCGGTGACGGGGATCCATCCGTCCCCGTCGCGGCCGTCGCACAGCAATGCCCGAAAGGCCGATGTCGAGTCGATCATGTGAATCACCCTAGCCGCCGGGGCCGACCGTGAAGCCCGCTTCCCCCTCACTGGGGAGGGGCCTGCCTCTTGCGGGGGTGCCCGGGCACCCCCGCCGGCCGCGAGGCTCCTGCCATGCGTCTACACATCGAGGTCCGTACGCTCGTGCTGGTGCGCCGCGTCGCCGGGTTCGGCGCGGCGGCGGCGATGTCCCTCTACCTGCTGGTCAAGCTGGTCTGGATCGCCGCCGAGGTGTGGCAGGGCACGGCCCAGTGGGTGCTGCTCAACGCGATCACGGTGGTGATGGCGCTGGCCGGCGTCGCACTGGGCCTGGCGCTGGCCCAGTCGTGGGGGACGCGGCTGCCGGGCTGGCTGGTGCTGCCGCTCGGGTGGGTCGCCGGCGGCTTCCTGGTGTCCATGATCCCGTACATGATCGTCGCCGGCCTGGTGGCGCCGAGCGCGCCCGAGCCGGCGGCCACCACCCCGGCCTGGGAGAGCGCGCTCATCGGCGTCGGGTTCGCGGGCATGGCGGTGGCATTGGTCGTGGGCCTGCCGCTCTTCCTGCGTGAACGATGGCCCCGCGCCTTCACCGGACGGGTGGGCCGGGAACGAGCGGACGGCCGCTTCCTTTGGGTGTTGCCGCCGCTCGTGGTGCTCACCGCGGCCTGGATCGCCTGGGCCGCGGGAAGCACCTACGGGCTGCTCACGGTGTGCGACACCCAGGGCAGGCTCCTCATGGCCAACAGCGCGCTGTGCGCGGCGGGCGCCGGTTGGAGCCTGTGGGCGCTCGGCCCGTGGAGCAGCGGGCGGACGCCGGTGTGGCTGCCCATGGCCGTGGGGTTCGTCGCCTCCGGGTCGTTGTTCTCATGGGGAGCGTGGCGGCTGGCGTGGCTGGTGGCCGGAACGTACCGGCCGGTCGAACTTCCCGGGGTGGCCGTGGCCGAGCACTGCGTCGCCGTGGTCGCGGGCCTCGCCGTCCTGGTGGCGTTGACGCAGGCGTACGGGCGCCGGTGAGGGTGCGGGTTGGGTCAGGGGGCTTGGACGAGCGGTTGCAGCACCGTGAGGCCGTAGGACTCCGCCGGTGACGGCGGGGCGGCCTCCGGTGCGGTGCGGCGGAACGTGGTCGGCGCCATCCCGTAGATCGCGCGGAAGCGGCGGGAGAAGTGGTAGGCGTCCGCGAAGCCACACTGCGCGGCGATCGCCCGCATGGACAGGTTGCTCTGCCACAGCAGCGGTTCGGCCCTGGTCAGGCGGAGGAGTTCGAGGGCGGCGACCGGACCGACCCCGAACGTGCGGCGGAACGTCCGGCACAACGTGCTCGGCGAGACGCGGGCGGCCGAGGCGAGCTCCCGCATCGGGACCGGCCTGGCCACCCCGTCGGACCAGTGCTCGCGCACCGCGCGCAGCATCGCGGTCACCGGTGACGGCAGGACCGACGGCGGGCGCTGCGCCGGCGCCGGATCGGCCAGGAACGTCAGCACCAGCAGGCGCAGCGTCTCGCAGGCCTGGACCCGCCACCGCGGCGGGCACTCGGCCCAGCCAGAGCAGATACTGGCACAGGGCGCCCATCGGGTCGTGCCGCCCGGTCAGGTCCCGTACCAGCGGCCAGTCGGCCGGCACCTGGCCCGTGAGCGTGAAATGCACGTACGCGTGCCGGGTCGGGGTGCGGGGATCCCAGCGGAACGCGTCACGCATACCCGGCCGGATGAGCAGCAGCTTTCCCGGGGTCAGCGACAGCGCGACGTCGTCCCACAGCCAGGTGGCGCTGCCGCGGAGCAGCCAGACGAACTGGTACGACCTGGCCTCCCGCGGGCCGAACGTCGAGCCGGGCGGATAGTCCGCGACGCTCGGCTCGAGCCGGGCCACCAGATCGACGGAGATCGTCATCTGTCACAGCCGCCATCGCGATTCGGGCGGATCCGCGGCCGGCGCACGTCCTGGAGCCCTTTGTAGGCGTACGGGTCGGTGCCGGCGACGAGGACGACGTCCCGGAAGTCCGCCTGCGCCATGCCCGTCCCCTCCGCCGGGACGGCCCAGGGCAGCAGGGATTCGGCGCTCATGTAGTGGTTGACCAGCGCCCGCCGGTAACCCCGCCGTCCGGTGTTGGGCAGCGACTTGTGCAACAGGTAGCCGTTGAACACCACCACGGCCCCCGCCGCGACCTCGACGGGCACCGCGTCGGAGTCGTCGAACGGGAAGCCGTAGGACTCCACCGTGCAGTCGTAGCGGGGGTCGTCGTGCTCGCGGTTCGGGTAGAGCACGCCGCGCCGGTGCGATCCGGGCAGCACCCAGAGGCACCCGTTCTCCACGGTGGCGTCGTCGAGCGCGATCCAGGCCGCCGCGAGCGAACGGTCGCGGGTCGGGATGAACAGCTCGTCCTGGTGCCAGGCCTGCCCCGGCTCACCCTCGGACTTGATGAACAACATCGACTGCATCGCCTTGACGTTCGGGCCGATCAGCGAGGTCAGCGCCGAGACGATCGCCGGATGGCGCATCGTGTCGAGCATCAGGCCGGACAGCTTGTGCGGGTAGTGGACGCACAGGAACCTGCGCAGCACGTCGTCGTCGCTGTCGGCGTCCCCGGCGGGGAGCGCGCCGCTGATGTCGCCGAGCTCGCCCCGGCAGATGCGGACGGCCTCTTCGAGCAGCTCGCCCACCTCGCCGGGGTCGAGGGCGCGGTCGAGGACGAGGTAGCCGTCGCGCTCGTACGGGGCCTTCAGGCCGGGGTTCGTCATCGCCCCATCATCGCCATCGCGGCCCGGTCCCGGCCATGGCCCGATCACGCATCCGGATGGCGAATCGTGTCATCCGCCGACGCCACCTGGGACGAAGAGGCGCCGGCGTAGCGGCGGGCCAGGTGCGCGAAGGCGTCCTTGAGCGCGGCAGGGCCGACGACCTCGATGTCGGCGTCGAACCTGCCGACGCTCGCGGCCAGCCCGACCCAGGACCAGGACCCCAGGATGAGCCGGCACCGGTCCGCGCCGAGCTCCTCGACCACCCCGTCGTGAACGTAGGGGGACACGGCGGCGGCCGGCAGGCCGAGGATGACCTCGCCGCGGCAGGGCCAGTCGCCGGAGCCGCCGGAGCCCCGGAACCGATCGGCCACGAAGGCGGCCACCCCTCCCCCGGGCAGCTCGCGCGGCGCGAAACGGGGCCCCGTGGGGACGCGCGGCGCGATCCGGTCGGCCCGGAAGGTCCGCCAGTCCTCCCGGTCGAGATCCCATGCCACGAGATACCAGCGCCCGCCCCAGGTGACGAGGTGGTGGGGCTCCACGCGGCGCGGCGGGCCGCCGTCGTCACCTCCTGGTGTGGCGTAGCCGAAACGCAGCACCTCCCGGGCGCGTACGGCGGCGCCGACGGACACCAGCACCCCGCTGTCGACCTGGGGATCTGGCGCGTACCGCTCGACGGCGGTGATCTGGAGGGCGTCGATGCGGTGGCGCAGCCGTGCGGGCATGACCTGCCGGACGGTGGTCAGCGCGCGGGCCGCGGCCTCCTCGATGCCGGCGCCGGTCGTGGTGGCGGCCTGGAGCGCGATGGCCAGGGCGACGGCCTGCTCGTCGTCGAACAGCAGCGGCGGCAGCCGCGTACCGGCGTCGAGCCGGTAGCCGCCCTCGGGACCCTTGGTGGCCGCGATCGGATAGCCAAGCTCACGCAGCCGGTCGACATCGCGGCGCACGGTGCGCGGGCTGATGCCGAGGCGCTCGGCCAGCAGCGCTCCCGGCCAGTCCCGGGGCGCCTGGAGCAGCGAGAGCAACGACAGCAGCCGAGCCGAGGTTTTCTGCACCCGTCCAGTATCGCCCGGAGAAGAGGCCACAACCTGACCGCTACCCCTGAAAGTGTGGTCGGCGACCGGGAAGACGACCGACCAAGGAGCACATCATGTCCGTGAACACCGTGACCCATCTGAACTTCCGCGGAGACGCCCGGGCGGCGCTCGCGTTCTACCAGTCCGTGTTCGGCGGGGACCTGGCCGTGATCACCTACAAGGACGCCGGAAACGTCCAGGAGCCGTCCGAGGCCGATCAGGTCATGTGGGGCCAGGTGAGCGCCGCCGGCGGATTCGAGGTCATGGCCTACGACGTGCCCTCGCGCCTGCCGTACAGCCGGGGAGAGAACGCGTTCTTCGTCTCGGTGCGCGGCGAGACGGCCGAGGAGATCACCGCGTACTGGGAGAAGCTCTCCGACGGGGCGACCGTGCTGCAGCCTCTGGGGCCCGCGCAGTGGGCCCCGCTGTACGGGATGCTGACGGACCGGTTCGGCGTGACCTGGGTCATCGACGTCGCCGCCCAGTACTGATCATCACAGAACGCGCTGCGGCAGGATGATCGCATGACTGTGCTCGACATCCGGACACTCAACCGCGCGACGCTGGCGCGGCAGCTACTGCTCGACCGCGCCGACTTACCGGTGCGGGACGCCGTCGCGCACCTGTGCGGCCTGCAGGCGCAGGAGCCGCAGGAGCCGTTCGTGGGGCTCTGGTCGCGGCTGCGCGCGTTCGAACCGGCGGCGCTCTCGGACCTGCTGACCGGGCGTCACCTGGTGCGGACCATTCTCATGCGCCGCACCGTTCACCTCCTCACCGCGGAGGACGCCCTGGCCTGGCGCGCCCGCCACGACGCCATGCTGCGCCAGCGCATGCTCGGCACCTACCGCCGCGAGCTCGACGGGGTGGACCTCGACGAGCTCCTGGCGGCGGGCCGGGCGGTGATGGCCGACGGGGAGCCCCGCTCGATGGGCGAGATCGGGCGGGCGGTCGCCGAGCGCTGGCCGGCGCCGGGACCGCGCGTGCTGGGCGAGATGCTGGTCGCCGCCCTCATCCCGATGGTGCAGCTGCCGCCGCGCGGGCTGTGGCGGACGAAGGCGGGCGTGAGCAACGCGCTGCTGTCCTCCTGGCTCGGCCGGGAGATCGACCCGCCCGCCCCGAACGGCTCGGACCCGGTCGGCGAGGCGCTGGTGCGGCGCTACCTGGCCGCCTACGGCCCGGCGGCCTCGGCCGACCTGCGCGCCTGGTGCGGCCTGGCCGGGCTGCCCGGCGCGGTGGCCGCGGTACGCCCCGAGCTCGTCTCCTTCCGCGACGAGCGCGGCCGGGAGCTGCTGGACCTGCCCGACGCGCCGCGTCCCGACCCCGGCACGCCCGCGCCGGTGCGGTTCCTGCCCGCCTTCGACAACGCGATCCTCGGCTACCACGACCGCGGCCGGATCATCGACGAGGCCCACCGCGGCCTGTCGGTCGCCGGCGCCCGCGTGGTCCTGGTCGACGGCCGGGTCCGCGCGACCTGGACCGTCGAGGACGGCACGGTGGCCGTCACGCCGCTGGGCCGCCTGTCCGGAGCCGACCGCGACGCCGTCGGCGAGCAGGGGCGGGCCCTGGCGGCGTTCCTGTCCGACGGCGACAGCCACCGCGTGCGGATCGGCGACGGCTGAGGTCACCCAGCCCGTCGGACGCGTCACCCCATGATGACCGTGAGGTCGAACGTGCCCTGGTGCGGGATGCGGAGGGCGTGGAAGCGGCGGGCGCCGTCGCGGAAGTAGCGCACGCTGCCGGCCTCCAGGGTCGCCTGCAAAGGGGTGTTCCAGCGCAGGCGGATCGTGGTGCGGCCCCTGCGGAGGTCGAACCCGTCGGCGGTGGCGGTGGTCGTGCCGCCGAACGCCGCCCGGGTGCCGTCGGTGAAGGTGAGGACGTCCGTGGGATGCAGGACGAGGGGGATCTGCTCGGTGGCGGCGGCGTTCGCCGTGACCGTGCGCCGGATCGCCCGGCGGGTGACCAGGACGTCCGTGGTGACGTTCGCGTTGCCGTAGCGGATGCCGAGGGCGGCGGGGGCCCGGCCGCCGCTCCACTCGTGGCCGCCGGGGGCGCCGTGGAAGTAGGTGGCGGGCAGGGAGCCGTTGGAGTCGGGCGCCTGGCCGGGGAAGACGGTGGACCAGCAGGCGTAGTTGTTGTCGTTGAGCCCGCAGATGATCGTGCCGGCGTCGGGGTGCCACAGGAAGGTCAGGCCGGTACGGCTGCGGGAGGCGCGCGTGCCGAAGTAGCCGCCCAGGTACAGGCCGGGCTTGCGGACGTACAGGAAGTCCTGGCTACCGTCCCTGCGCAGCTCGGCGAAGTCGTTCGAGCGCAGGTAGGGCAGGTCCGCGATGGCTTCGGCCCGCTGCCGCCTGCTGGGGAACCGCTCGCCGTACAGGCCGTGGGTGAGGATGCGGGGCGAGGTGTCCTGCTTGGCGAGCGGGGTCACCGGCTCGGTGGAGGCCGCCCAGGCCGAACGGGCGTCGGCCAGGTCCTCGCGGGCGGTCATGAAGGCCGACAGCAGCGGCACCTGGCGGGTGAACGTCCAGTTGAGCGCGGTCCTGTCGGGATCGGGCCGGACCTCGTCGTACCAGCGGGCGCTGGTGCGGGTGGAGGGGGCGACGTTGACCAGGTATCCGGCGCCGTCGGGCTCGCGCAGCAGGTTGTAGGACAGGAAGCCGGTGAACGCGCGGGCCATGTCCACCAGGTGCGCGTCCTGGCTGTGGAGGTAGGCGTCGGCCAGCTCGGGGAGCATGACCTCGAAGTTGTAGTTCATGTCGTGGCCGCCCTCCTCGTAGAAGAAGCCGGCGGGGCTCTGGCCGACCGCGGGGAGCCGGGCGAACGCCTCGGTCAGGCGGGTGGCGAGCGCGGGGTCGGGGTCGAGCTGGAGCGCGTGCGTGGCCCCTGCCAGGCCTGAGGTGGTCTGGTTCGCCCAGGTGAGGCGATCTTGCCAGACGACCCGGTTGCCGGCGTCCAGGAACCACGTCATGGCCTTGCGCAACGCGGCGGTGAGCTGCGCCTGCCGCGCGGGCAGCGCCCCGGACGCGCGCAGGAGGCGCAGGGTCTTGGCCAGGTAGCCGAGGCCGAACCCGGTGGGGGCCAGGCCGTGCTGGTCGCGGCTGTACTCGGGGAAGGAGCCGTCGGGGTGCTGGAGTGACAGGTAGTGGCCGAGCGCCGCGTCGAGCGCGGCCAGCAGGCTCGCGTCCCCGGCGTACGGGTTCCACGGGCGGGCGTTGGCGTGGAACCAGGCCAGCGTGAAGACGTGCTCCTGCACGCGGGCGTTGTACGACGCCGCCGGCGTACGCCACCAGCCGCCGGCGAAGAAGCCGCTGCCGTCCATGTCGTTGACCATGGGTGCGAGGGTGGCCAGGTACGGCGCGAAGCGCTGCTCGTGGGGGGCGAACGACGTGCGGTCCAGAGCCGGCGGCAGGGAGGGGATGGCGGCGAAGGCGGTGCCGGGCGCGAGCACGGGGACGGCCGGGAGCAGCGCGGCGGCGCGGAGGAGGGTGCGGCGGGAGAGCATGGTCAGCCTTTCAGACCGGTGTGCGCGAGCCCCTCGATGAACTGCCGCTGGGCCAGCACGAAGACGACCAGGATGGGCAGGGCGGTCATCGTGGCGGCGGACAGCTGCACGTTCCACAGGGGCGAGCCGTAGGCGTCGACGAACTGGGTGAGCGCCTGCGGCAGGGTGAACTTCGACGGGGTCGACAGGAACACGATGGGTTCGAGATAGAGGTTCCACGAGTGCAGGAAGGTGAAGATGGCGACGGCGCCGAGCGCCGGCCTGGCCAGCGGCAGCACCACCCGGCAGAAGGTGCCGAAGCGGCCGAGCCCGTCGACCCTGGCGGCCTCCTCCAGCTCGTCCGGCAGCGTGATGAAGAACTGCCGCATGATGAACGTCGCCAGCACGCTGGGCGCGCCCAGGATCGGCACCAGGATCAGCGGCCAGTGCGTGTCGGTCATCCCCGCCGCGTGGAACATCTGGAACAGCGGGACGATCGTCACCTCGCTGGGGATCAGCAGGCCGACGAGCACGACCAGGAAGAGCACGTTCTGGCCGGGGAAGCGGATGCGGGCGAAGGCGTAGCCGGCCATCGCGGCCACCGCCATCGTCCCGGCGGTCACCACCGCGGCGATGTAGAGGCTGTTGAGGTACTGGTGCCCGAACGGCTGCAGCTCGAAGACCCGGCTGTAGGTGGAGAAGTCGAACCTGGAGGGCACCAGCGCGGGCGGGAAGGCGAAGATGTCGCTGATCGGCTTCACCGACGAGGTGACCATCCACCAGGTCGGGAAGACGAACGGCACGCACAACACGCACAGCAGCGCGTACAACGCGAGCTTGACCCTACGACTCATGGAAGACCCACCTCCGGCGCAGCCGCCACTGCAGCAACGTCAGCGCCGCGACGATCAGGAACAGCAGGACCGACAGGGTGGCGCCGTAGCCGAGGTGCCGGAACTGGAAGGCCTGCTGGTACAGGTAGTAGACGAGGACAGTCGTGGACATACCGGGCCCGCCCTGGGTGAGCACGGCGATCTGCGCGAACACCTGCAGCGACCCCACCACGGTGATGATCGAGGTGAGCAGGATCGTCGGGCTGATCAGGGGCACCGTGATCCGCAGGAACCGGGTCCAGGCGCCGGCGCCGTCGAGCTGCGCCGCCTCGTACAGCTGGCGCGGCACGCCCTGGAGCGCGGCCAGGAACAGGACCATGTTGAGCCCCACGTTCTTGACGACCTGGACGACGACGACCGACAGCAGGGCGGTGGTCTCGCCGCGCAGCCAGTTGGGGCCGTCCACGCCCGCCGCGCCGAGCAGGCCGTTGATGCCGCCGTCCTGCTGGAGCAGGAACTGCCAGACGATGGTCCAGGCGACCAGCGACACCAGCACCGGCGAGAAGAACAGCGTGCGGAAGAACGTGGTGCCGCGCAGCCGCTGGTCGAGCAGGATGGCCAGGGTGAGGGCGAGGGCGAGGTTGAGCACGACCAGGCCGACCGAGAAGAGCGCGGTGCTGGTCAGCACCTGCCCCATGTTCGGGTCGGCGAGCAGCTTGGCGTAGTTCTCGCCCCCGACGAACTCGAACGTGCCCGCCAGCACGTTCCACTCCTGGAGGCTGTAGTAGACGACCAGGCCGAGCGGCAGCAGGACGAACAGCGCGCTTCCGGCGAGCTGCGGCGAGATCAGCAGGTAACCGACGAGGGCGTCGCGCCGGGGGATGGTCCAGAAGTGGCGGGGCCGGGCGGCGGCGCGGTCAGCCACCCGGTTGCCGAGATCCGTCACCGCCACGTCATCCGCCCAGCAGCGGCTGGATCTTCGCGCACACGCCGTCCAGCACCGCCTTGACGTCGGCGTCCGGCTTCCACAGCGGGTCGAGTGCGGCCCTGGCGGTCTGGGCGAGCTCGGCCTGCCCCTTGTGGCTGGGCTTGACCACGCCCTTCTCGATGCCGTCGATCACCACCTTCTGGAGCTGATCGCCGTTCAGCAGGGGGCTGGTCTTGGCCATGGTGTCGGCCGTCAGCAGGGAGGTACGCGCGGGCGGGAAGTACGCGGCGAGCTTGGCGGAGTTCGCGGAGTTGGTGAAGTAGGCCAGGAAGTCGGCGGCCTGCGCGGCCCTCGGCGACTTCTTCAGCACGCCGATCCCGGCCTGGCCGATGACCGCGTACTCGCCCTTCGGCCCGGCGGGCAGCGGCACCAGATCCCACTTGAACGTCGCGTCCTTCAGCATGGCGGCGCGGGAGATCTGGGCGACGGCCATCGCCGTGTCACCGGAGAAGAAGTCCACGGAGGTGCCCGGCCCCGGCATGGACTTGTCGGTGAAGATCGCCTTGTGCATGAACGTCATGGCTTCGACCATCTCGGGCGCGTTGAACTGGCACGTGCCGCCGTCGTCGCTCCACGCCTTGGCGCCCCAGCCCTGCCAGACGGTGGCGAGGTTGTCCCAGGCCTTGTAGTCGAAGTTGAGGATGGTCAGGCCGTTCTTGCCCTTCGCCGCCACGGCCTTGTTGATCTCGTTGGCGTGCTCCCAGTCCCACTGGCCGGCCTTGATCAGCTCGCGCGGCGCCTTCTGGCCCGCGGCCTTGACCAGGTCGGTGTTGACGAAGACGCCGAAAGGCGAGGTGGAGAACGGGTAGGCGTACAGCTCGCCGTCGCGCTCCCACAGCCGGGTGGCGGCGGGGACCAGCTCGGCCGCGTTCTCGACCTTGCTCTTGAGCGGGACGAGGGCGCCGGAGCCGACGAAGTCGGGGGCGGAGTTCTCGAGGATCCAGGCCAGGTCGGGGGCGTTGCCGCCGGCGATCTGCGTGGTCAGCGTGGTGGTGTAGTTCTCGAACGGGATCGGGTCGAAGGTGATCTCGCCGGCCTGCGGGTGGGACTTGCGGTATTCGGCGGCGATCTCCTTGAACAGCTTCAGGTGGGCCTCGTTGGAGGTCCAGATCGACATGCGCAGCGGCTGCGGGCCCTGCGCGGCCGGCGCTTCACCGCCGCCACAGGCGGTGACCGTAAGGAGGGCGGCCAGAGCGAGGGCAGCCAGGGGTGCTTTCATGGGGGATCTCCTTCTGGCGTCAGTAGCCGGTGACGTCGGGCCAGCGCAGCTCCACGCCGTCGCGGACGAGCCGGTCCTGGTAGTCGGCCAGGAGCCGGCCGTCCGCGCGCACGGCGTGCGGCGTGGTGGCGCGGTCCAGGCAGAAGGCGGCGAGCGCGCCGGCCGCCTCCCCGACGTTCCACTCCACCGGGTGCAGGCGGTAGGCGCCGTTGGTGATGTGGGTGGTGCCGATGTTCTTGCAGGCGGGCAGCAGGTTGCTCATCCGCTGCGGGATCAGCGCCCCGAGAGGGATCTCGAACGGGGAGCAGGCGACGTCGATGTAGTTGTCGCCGCCGGTCGACGGGTGCAGGTCGATGCGGTACATGCCCACGCCCACCGAGTCGTGATAGGAGACGGCGCCCTTGTCGCCGCGTACCGCCACGGACAGGTCCTGTTCGGTGACGGTGGTCAGGGCCCGGACGCGCCGGGACTCGCGGATGTAGGGGGCCTGGGCGAGCCCGTCGGCGCCGCCGGTGACGTCGCCGCGCAGCCGCAGGCCCGGGTAGCCGGTGCCGCCGTCGTGGCGGGGGGCCTCGGTCTGCAGCCAGTACAGCACCGACATCGACAGCTCGCGGGCCGCCGCCAGGTGCCGGTCGGCGTCCGGCACGTCGATGACCGGCCCCTCCAGGTAGTCGATCATCGGCCAGTTGACCAGCGCGATGTCGCTGTCGTACGCGCCCGGCAGGAAGTTGTCGCGGGCGGCGATCCTGCGGAACGTCCACAGGTTGCCGTCCCCCGGGTTGACCCGCTGGTCGGCCGCCACCAGGCGGGGGTCGTCACCCGGGTTCGGGGTGAAGGAACGCTCCACGATCTCCAGCGTCCGCGGGCTCGGGCAGCGCCACGACAGCAGCCGGTCGCCCCAGAAGGGCGGCTGGTAGGCGCGCCAGAAGTCGTACGAGGCGGGCTTGTCGACGGTGTGGTCACCGTCCACGTGGTCGATCGCGAAGCACACGGACACGGCCTGCATGTTCATCGGCTGCGCCGCCGCCGGGGCGCTCGGCTCGCCGGTGTCGGCCTGCGACTCGAAGCCGGTCACGTACTCGGTGCCGGTCAGCGGCAGCAGCTCGCCGGTCTCGGTGGCGTCCAGCACGTACGGCGCCACCGCGGTGATCTCATCGCCCCCGTCGCGGTGCGCGAGCCGCACCGCCGTGACGCGGTCGCCGTCCACCTCGGCCCCGACCGGCCGGTACGGCTGGAGCACGCGCAGCCTGCCCGACCCCCGGTACGGGGCCAGCATGGCCTCGATGACCGCGACCGCGACCCTGGGCTCGTGGCACAACTTGCTGACGTGCCCGGCGCCCGGGTTCAGCTCCGGCCACGCCCGCGCCCGCTCGGTCAGCGGGTAATGGTCGCGGTAGTAGCGCCGGATGCCGTCACGCAGCGCGCGGTAGCTCGCCGTGACGCCGAACCGCTCCACCCAGGTATGCTCGTCCGGCGGCACCGCCTGGCTGGTGAGCTGGCCGCCCAGCCAGTCGTACTCCTCGGTGAGCACCACCGATCGCCCGGCCCGCAGCAGGGCCAGCGCGGCGGCCACGCCGCCCAGCCCACCGCCGACGACGAGCGCGTCTGCCGATATCTCAACCACGTGGGGGATTACCTCTCCTCATGTACGGGTGCCAGCGTCGATCCCTCGACCAGCTCGCACACCAGCAGTTCCTGCGGGATGCCGCCGCGTTCCAGCACCTGGGTGAGCAGCTCGACGGCCCTGCGGCCCATCTCCCGCCGGGGGATGCGGAGCCCGGAGAAGTCGATGTCGGTCGACACCGGCCTGGTGGGCGCGCCCATCGCGACCATGGACAGGTCGCGCGGCACGTCCAGCCCGCGGGCCTCGGCGGCCTCGGCGATGGCCACGCCGTCGGCCAGCTCCTCGGCGAACACCACGGTCGCGCCACAGTCGAACAGCCCGTCCGCGGTGGTCAGGTGCAGCCCCTCGACACCGGCCGCGGCCACCCCTTCGGTGAAACCGCGAAACCGGTCGGCGTAGGACTCCGGGCCCTCCCCCGCTCCGACGTAGGCCATCCGCCGGTGCCCGAGCGCCGCCGCCCGCTCGACCAGCGCGCGCACCGCCGGCGGGTAGTCCGCCCCGACGTACGGCACCGGACCGCCCGCGTCGTCGCGGCGGCCGACCGAGACGAACGGAATGCCCTCGGACAGCAGCCTGGACAGATCCTCCCGGTCGATCGTCCGGCCGAGCAGGACGCATCCGTCGGCCAGCCGGATCCGGCTCTCCGCGCTGAAGATCCGCCGCCGCTCCCCCTGCTGCACCTTGGCGCTGGTGAACAGCAGCAGGTCGCAGCCCGCCTCCTCGACGCACTCCTCGATCCCGACCAGGAACGGGTGATAGAAGTCGGCGCTCTCCGCGGGGAAGACGGCCTCGTAGGTGAACACGCCGTAGATGCGGTTGCGCCGTTCGACGAGCCGGCGCGCGGCGGGGTCGGCCACGTACCCGGTCTCCCTGATCACCTGAAGGACCCGATCGCGGGTTTCGGGCGAGATCCGTACCTCGCCCTCGGCCCTTCCGTTGAGCACCAGGGACACCGTCGTCTGGCTCACTCCAGCCATGCGCGCGATGTCCTGCTGCGTCAGCCGCCGCCCTGAAGCAGTCACAGTGCGTATCACCCGTCGTTTCGATAATGCGTATTAGTTCGGTCATTCTGGGACCGGGCACAACTGGGCGTCAAGAGATAATCGCTGAGTAATTCGTATTAGCAGTGGTACGGCTTCCTCCGGCCATGGCAACATACAGTGACGCCGAGGGGCGCCGGCGAGTCGAAGACACTGCCGGCCGCACGGCGCCCATCGCCTGTCGCGACCAGGATCGGAGGGCATGTTGACCATCCATCAATCAGGCCGGGACTTACGTCCGCCCACCCGACGCGGCGTGTTACGCGGCGCCGCTTCTCTGGCCGCCGGGTCTCTGGCCACCGCCGGCCTCGTCGCCCGGCCTGCCACCGCCGGGACCGCCGCCCAGCCGGCGGGCATGCCGGTGTTCCGATACGTGCGGGACGCTCTCGCCCTCCCCCTGCACTACAACCGCACCGGAGAGTTCATCTTCCCCTGCATCAGAGGGGTGTACGACAAGCTCGGCAACCCGCGCTCGCGCTACTACCTCTACTACGCCCCCCATGAGAACCCCGGCGGCATCTGCGTGGCCTTCAGCGACACCTTGGAGGGCCCGTTCCACGACTACAGCGGCAACCCGATCATCGACAGGTACCTGCCCACCACGACGGTCAGCCACGTGTCCTCGCCGCACGTCACCTGGGACGCCGCCACGAAGCAGTTCTTCTGCTACTTCCACGGCGAGAACTTCACCACCCGCGTGGCCCGCTCCACCGACGGCATCGCCTTCACCGACGAGACCCCCATCCTGAGCACCCGCCTGGTGTCCGGCACCTCCGAGACCTCCTACGCCCGGGTCTTCGAGCATTCGCTTCCGGGCCGCGGCAACAAGTACGTCATGGTCTTCATGGGCGTGAAGAACGGCCGCCGCCTCTTCTACGGCTGGTCCCCCAACGGCTGGGACGGCTGGCAGTTCAGCCAGCAGTCGCTGGTCAACCCCGAGCCCGACGGCGTGACCGACATCTCGGGCCCGTCCCTGGTCAAGCGCAACGGCACCACGTACGTCGCGTACCACGGCAACGACGGCAACATGCGCATCACCGAGGTCGGCAACGCCTTCGACAAGGAGGTCCACCTCGGCGTCTTCCACTCGCCGATCGCCTCGGACAACGGCCGCGTGGCCGCGCCCTCGTTCGGCACCCAGGGCGGGGTCGAGTTCATGTTCTACGAGGCCGGGCCCCGGCTGCAGGCTCGCATCTGCATCGCCCGCGCCGTTCCCGCCTGACCTGCCCGCACGTCCGGGCACCCGCTTGCCCGTCGACGACCTCGCTGTCAGGCCGGACCCCCGGAGCGACCCGGCCTGACAGCACGATGGAGTGGTACCAGGCGTCGTTGTCGATCACGTAGACGTCGGGACGGCGGCGCGGATCGCGCTCGCGCCGGGCACGCCCAGTGCCGAGTGCGGCGCGATCCGTGGGCGTGCCACCTCCGCACGCTCGGTCCTGTCGCTGGGTGCGGGCCGCCGCTACCGGCCCGCGCCGGGGAGGAGGGCGTCGACGAGCAGGTCCAGGAGCCGGCCGGTCTGCTCGGGGGTATCACGGGCCGCCGTGGCGAGAAAGATGCCCAGGAGCATCGTGGTGACCTCGTCCGGGTCGACGTCCGCACGGAGTGAGCCCGTTTCGGCGCCCTTGGCGAGGATCATCGCGATCGCGGCGGTGATGCGTTCCCTGGTGGTGGAGGTCGGGATGCGGCCCGAGGCCTGGCCGGCGCGCAGCGCGTCGGCCATCCCGCGTTTCACCGCGCTGAACGCCGCGTACCGCTCCATCCAGGCGCGCAGCGCGACCTGCGGCGGGAACCGTTCGAGCAGGACGGGGGCGCTCGTGGCGATGTCGTCGAGCTCGGCGGCGTAGACCGCCTCCACCAGCGCTTCGCGGGTGGGGAAATGGCGATAGAGGGTGCCGATCCCGACACCCGCCTCACGGGCGATGCTTTCGAGCGGGACGGTGTCGTCGGCCGCCGCGAAGGCGGTCCGGGCGACGGCGATGAGCGTGTCCCGGTTGCGCTGGGCGTGGGCACGCAGCGGGCGCTGTGTCGCGGCCGGCCGCTCGGCGGAGGTGCCGGCGGACACCGATTCGGGCGAACTCAAAGCGGAGGAACCTCCGGTATTGCTCTATAGTCAGTCAGAGATATCGGAGGATCCTCCGTTATCTCTGACATCCTACGTGGACGGGATCCTCATGGCCTCCAGCAACCCCCTTTCCGACGCACAGCCGGTCAACGCCCTTCGGCCCGGCGGCACCGCGCCGTTCGCCGGACGTACCGTCTCCCGCGTCGGCTACGGCACCGCACAGCTCGAACGCCTGCACCACGACCGCGACACGGCCCTGGCGCTTCTGCGCCGCGCGATCGACCTCGGCGTCGACCACATCGACACCGCCCAGTTCTACGGCAACGGCTTCGCCAACGAGCTCCTGCGCGAAGGGATCCGGCCACAGGACGACGTCATGGTCGTCAGCAAGGTCGGCGCCGACCCCAACCCCGGCGGCCCGATCCCACTACGCCCCGCGCAGCGACCCGAAGAACTCCGCGCCAGCGTCGAGGACAACCTCATCAGCCTCGGCCTGGAGCAGATCCCGGTCGTGAACCTGCGCCGCCTGGACGCCGGCCCCGGACTACGGGCCACGGGCGACCAGGCGGTCGACCTCGACGACCAACTCGCCGTGATGACGGCGATGCGCGACGAGGGCAAGATCGGCGCGATCGGGCTGGGCAGCGTCACCCTCGACGGGCTGCGCCGGGCGATCCCCGCCGGCATCGCCTGCGTACAGAACGCCTACAGCCTCGTCACCCGCGACGACGAAGCCCTGCTCCAGCTGTGCCAGGCCGAGGGGATCGCCTGGGTCCCGTTCTTCCCCCTCGGCGGCGCCTTCCCCCAGATGCCGAAGGTGACCGACGAGGCGGCCGTCCTCACTGCGGCGGCGTCCCTCGACCGCACACCCTCACAGGTCGGCCTCGCCTGGCTGCTGCACCACGCCCCCCACGTCCTGCTCATCCCCGGCACCTCCAGCATCAAGCACCTCGAAGAGAACATCGCCGCCGCCACGATCACCTTCGACCGTGCCACGCTCAACACGCTCGACGCCGTCCCCTCCCGCTCGGCAGAGGTCCCGCTCGGCTGATCCCCGCTTGAGGCTGCTGTCAGGCCCGGCGCAGGGTTCTGGCGTACCAGCAACCTCCGATCTGACGCCGTCGATTGAGGCCAGGACGCGGCCTTGTGTCTCCGGTCGTTCCGTGAACTGGTTGCCATGGGAGGGCCGGCTCAGCCGCGCGCGACGTAGCCGCCGTCGACCGGCAGGGTGACCCCGGTGATATAGCTCGACCGCGGGGAGGCGAGGAAGAGGATCGCTTCGGCGACCTCCTCCGGACGGCCGAGGCGGCCGAGCGGGTTGCCCGTACGCCCCCACTCCTCGAACATCTCTTCACCGAGGGCCTTCACCACGTTGTCGGTCCTGGTGTTGCCAGGGGCGACGGAGTTGACCCGCACCCCGCGATCGCCGAACTCGGCGGCCCAAGAGCGAGTGAGCGCGTCGAGCGCAGCCTTCGTCGCCCCGTACGCGGCGGCGTCCGGGATGCCCTGAAGAGCGGCGATCGAGCTGACATTGACGATGCTGCCGGACCCCTTGGCCTCCATCCTCGGCGCGAGGGCGGCGGTCAGGAAGAACGGCCCCCGTACGTTGGTGTCGAACACCTGCATGAACGACTCCAGATCCTGCTTCGGGGTCGGCATGAAGGGGTAGACGCCCGCGTTGTTGACCAGGATGTCGACGTCACCGGCCTCGTCGGCAAGCCGCTGCAGCGCGTCCAGGTCGTTGAGATCCGTGGGAACGGCACGAGCCCTGCCACCCGCGGCCTCGATCTCCGCGACCGTTTCGGTGAGGCGATCGGCGCTGCGACCGGCGACGATGACGAAGGCCCCCTCTCGGGCGAGCGCCAGCGCGGTCGCCCGGCCGATGCCCGAGCCGCCTCCGGTCACCAGCGCGGTCTGGTTCTGAAGTTCCATGATCGAGCCTTTGATCAGAGAAATGCCGAGCCTGAGGCCGCTCCAGCGAGGACCAGGACCGCGATCACACCCTCTGCCGGTCACCAGCGTTCAGCCCGACTCCCGTGACCGAATATCCCCCTGACCAGCCACGATACACGCGACGTCCGAACGACCCACTCGGGGGCGAAGGTCGGATGTTGGTCAGGTTGTTGCACCATTCCCACCCGACGCCTTTACGATGTAGATTCGTTCGGCGCAGAAGGACGGGAAGAACACCACCGCCTTCGTTGAGCCCCCAGCGCCACGATCGAGAGCGACCGGCGTTCGGGACCTCGCGGGTGCAAGGCCCCCGCGATCGGCGGTTTCCCGGGCGTGGCGACGGTCGTCGATCCGGAGCCCTTCGTCTGCCATCAGGGCTTCGGCGACGACACCGCCGTGGTGAACCGGACCCGGGGCACGATCCTGATCTTCCCGGACTTCGACTGCCGGACCAGGATCTTCGACCCGGTCGAGCCCGGCGAGGACAGGTACGGCAGCTTCCAGGCGCTCAACTGAGCCGATCCCAGAGGCCCGGCGGCACAGCGGTCGTCGAGACGCCCGGGGTGCCGCCGGTGCGCGCTCGGCGCTCTTCGATCTTGGCCCATTCCGCCACCGACCGGTCCCGACGATCGGCCCTGGCCCAGGAGTAGACGTCGACCCTGCGGCGGACGGAGGCCGGGCATGCTCGATGGCCGGCTCGTTCTGCCTCGCGCAGGCACGCGGCGCTGTAACGGAGATCGACTATCGTCACCGATCGCCACGGGTCTCCCCGCCGATCACCTCCAGCGGGAATCGGGCGGTCAAGGTGATGGGCGGTGCGGGACATGGGGCTCCCCTGGTAGCACCGCCAGGTATCTCCTGGCGGACTACGTGAAGCCGGTCGGCCCCGTTGATCGCTCGTGATCCATGGCCGGACCCTAGCATCGCGGGCGGCGAGGTCGCTCAGGTCGCACGAACGGGCGCGCGTCCGTGGATCCACAGCGCCGCAGGCCGAAACTGGTCCCGCTCTGCGCCCATCGCTTCCTGCCCGGCGGACGCGGCACATCCGGCAGCCCTCGGTGGTCAGTCCCAGTGGCCGGCGGCGGCGGTCTCGACGACGTAGTCCTCGAACGACCTCGGCGGCCGGCCGAGGGCCCGTTCCACGCCGTCCGAGACCGGCGAGCCCCGGCCGTCGCGGACGGCCACGAAAAGGCCGGTGAGCAGCCGGGCGACGTCGGCGGGGACGCCGTTGGCGACCTGACGCTCGACGAAGACCTCGGGCTCGACGTCGACGTGACGGATCGTCCGCCCGGTGGCCTTGCCGATGAGGTCGGCCGCCTCGCCGAAGCTGATCGCCCGCGGGCCGGTCAGCTGGTAGGTCCGGCCGCCGTGGCGATCCTCGGTGAGCGCGGCCGCGGCGACCTCGGCGATGTCCTCGGCGTCGATGAACGGCGTACCTCCGTCACCGGCGGGCAGGACCAGCTCTCCGGAGAGAACCCCCTGCCGCCAGAAGCTCTCACTGAAGTTCTGCGCGAACCAGTCCGGCCGCAGGATGGTCCAGCCGACGCCGGAGTCGCGCACGGCCTGCTCGGCGGGCTTGAGGGGATGGCTGTCGCCGGCCTCGCCGACGCCGTAGGCCGACAGCAGCACCAGCCGCCGCACCCCCGACGCGACCGCCTCGGCCACGAACCTGGGGATGCGCGCGCGGTGGTCGACACTCCCCCGCAGGTCCGGCTCCAGGAGGTAGGCGGCGGTGACGCCGTCGAGCACGGACGCCCACGTCGTCGGATCGCCCAGGTCGAAGGGGAGGTCTCCGCTGGTACGGGCCACCGCCCGTACCGGATGGCCGGCGCTCCGCAGACGCCGGACGATGCGGCGGCCGGTCTTGCCGTTGCCGCCCAGGATGAGGATGTTCGTCATTCCCCCAAGGGAACTCCAGAACGCGAAGACGATCCATGGGAGAACATCCGGAATACCTTTGTGATCGTCTACCGTGATGGGCATGGATGTCCTGAGCGATCTGCTGCACCGGGCCCGCGCCAGGAACGCGCTGGTCAGGAAGCTGGTCCAGCGGCCGCCGTGGTCGCTGGGCTTCGCCGACGCTCCCCCGCTCACGGTCGTGGCCACGCTCGGCGGCCACGCGTCGGTCCGGCTCGGCGAGGACGTCGCCCCCGTACATCTCGCCGCCGGTGACATCGCCCTCATCAGCGCCACGAGCCGCTACACGATCGCCGACAGCCCCTCCACCCCACCCCAGGTGGTGATTCAGGGACAGCAGAAGTACGCCGTCGGCGGCGACCAGGTGGCGGCTCACCGGAGCCTGGCGCCCCGCACCTACGGTGACGGCCTGCCCGGGGCCACGGTCATGATCCGGGGCGCGTACGAACTCCGCGGCGACGTGGGCGACCGCCTGCTGGACATGCTCCCGCCGCTGGCGGTCGTGCCCGCCGGGCCGCGGACCCGAGCGGCGCTGGATCTGCTGGCCACCGAGATCGCCTGCGACGAACCCGGCCAGGACGCCATCCTCGACCGCCTCCTGGATCTGGTGCTCGTGCTGGCGTTGCGCGCATGGTGCGCCAGGCCGGATCCGGCCCTGCCCGCCTGGCATCGGGCGCTGGCCGACCCCGCGATCGGGGATGTGCTGCGCCTGCTGCACGAGGACCCCGCCCACCGATGGACGGTCGCCGAGCTGGCCGCCAAGGTCGGCATGTCCCGCGCCGCCTTCGCCGCCCGCTTCACCAGCCTGGTCGGCGAGCCCCCGCTCACCTATCTCACCGGCTGGCGCATGGCCCTGGCGGCGGACCTGCTCCGTGACACCGAGGCGACCGTCGCCACCGTGGCGCGGCAGGTCGGGTACGAGGACGCCTTCGCCTTCAGCGTGGCGTTCAAGCGCGCCCGCGCTCTCAGCCCCTCGGCCTGGCGCCGCCAGGCCCGCTGACCTCCGCCGTCGCGGACCGCGGCGCTAGGCATGGCCGACCTCGCGCAGCCCCGCGAGGGCCGCGCCGGCGAAGGCGGTGGCGACCTCGCCGCCCTGCACCGGCAGCCACACCGCCGAGGTCGACCAGGTCAGCCGGGGTTCGTCGATCGGCCGCCACACCAGCCCGGCGGGCAGCTCGTCGTACGGCTCCTCGTTGAGGTGCGCCCCCAGCCCCGACATGACGAGGCCGTGCACGAAGTGGGGGTTTCTGGCGTGCCTGATCGCGCCGGGCAGGAACCCGTTGTCCCGGCACGCCTCCAGCACGTGGTCGTAGAGCTGAGGCGCCATCTCCCGGGGGAAGATCACCAGCGGTGACCCGTCGAGCGAGCGCAGGCGTACCACCTCCTGACCGGCCGCGCGGTGGCCGGCGGGCAGCACCACGCCGAGCCGCCGGTGGACGACCTCGCTCGACTCCAGCCCCACCGTGTCGCAGGGATGCCGGACGAGGCCCACGTCGAGCTCCTCCGCGCGCAGCTTGGCGAGCTGGCTGGCGGTGGTCAGCTCGTGCAGCTCCAGCAGCACGTCGGGAACGCGCTCGGCGAACGTGGCCACCAGCGTCCTGAGCGCCATCGGCGTCGTGTCCGGCGGCACCCCGGCCCGGAGCACGCCCGAGTCGCCCGGGCGGATGCGGCGCATGGCCTCGCGGGCCGCGTCCGCCCGCTCCAGCACCCCGCGCGCATGCTCGAGCAGCAGCGCGCCGGCCTCGGTGAGCGAGACGCGGTGCGGGTTGCGGTCGAACAGCCGGACGCCCAGCTCCCGCTCCAGGTCGCGGATGCGCTGGGACAGCGGCGGCTGCGCCATGTGCAGCCGTTCCGCGGCCCGGCCGAAGTGCAGCTCCTCGGCGACCATGACGAAATACCGCAGGTGGCGTAGCTCCATCACCCCGACCATATCGCTCTGATATCGCCAAGAGTCCACATTGATGTTGGCCAGCGCCCCGCAGGACCTGGTTATATCCCCGACAAGCCTGTTGACCTGCGGAGGGACGCTAGTGAGTGTGCTGCTGGACCGTGACGGACCCGTCGCGGTGATCACCTTGAACCGCCCGGAGAAGCTGAACGCCTGGACCGCCGGGATGCGGGAGCGGCTGATCGAGCTGCTGCGCGCGGCGGGCGCCGACCCGGAGGTGGGCGCCGTCGTCCTCACGGGGGCGGGGCGCGCCTTCTGCGCCGGTCAGGACCTGGGTGAGACGGCCGGGATCGACCCCGACGACCACGCCGCCTCCGACGCCTGGATCGACGGCTTCGACCGGCTCTACCGGGCGGTGCTCGACCTGGACAAGCCGGTCGTGGCCGCGGTGAACGGGGTGGCGGCCGGGTCGGGGTTCCAGTTCGCGCTGCTGGCCGACCTGCGCATCGGCCACGCGGGCACCCGGATGGGCCAGCCGGAGGTGCTGTCGGGCATCCCGAGCATCACCGGCATCTGGGCCATGTGGGGCGTGCTCGGCCGAGCGAAGACCATCGAGTTCGCGCTGACCGGACGCCTGGTGTACGGGGCGGAGGCGGAGCGGCTCGGCCTGCTGACCAGGCTCGTGGCGGAGAACGACGTGCCGGCCGCAGCCGTGGCGCAGGCCAAGGAGCTGGCCGCTTTGCCCTCCGGCGCGGTGGCGCTGACGAAGGGGCGGCTCAGGGAACTGGAGCGGGACGCCCTGGCCGACTCGGTCGCGGCGGCGAAGAAGGTGCACGCCGCCGCGTACGCCACGGGCGAACCCCAGCGGGAGATGGCCCGTTTTCTGAAGGGGCGCGCCAAGTGACCGAGTGGAGCGTTCCCGGACGCTACAACATGGCCGTGGACGTGGCCGACCGCCACCCCCGCGAGAACCTGGCGCTGATCTTCGAAGATCACACGGGAGCGCGCGAGGAGGTCCGCTGGGGCGCCGTGCAGGACCGCTCCCGCCAGGTGGCCGCCTGCCTGCGCGGCCTCGGCGTCCGCCCCGGCGACCGGGTCGCGGTCATGCTCCCCCAGCGCACCGACACCCCGGCGACGTACCTGGGCGTGCTGCGTACCGGCGCCGTGCTCGTGACCATGTCCCTGCTCTGGGCCGACGACCAGATCGCCTACCGGCTCGCCGACTCGGGCGCGTCCGTGCTGGTCACCGAGGCGGGCGCGATCCGGCGGGCGAGCGGCTACGGCGGGACCGTGGTCGACGTGGACGACCCGGCGATCGGCCTGCTGACGCCGGAGTTCGAGGACGCCGACACCGCCGCCGACGACCCCGCGCTGATCTTCTACACCTCCGGCACGACCGGTCCCGCCAAGGGCATCGTGCACGCGCACCGCACGCTGCTCGGCCACAACGAGTTCCGGCACTGCCATGACCTGCGTCCCGGCGACGTCTTCTACGGCGCGGGAGAGTGGGCCTGGTCGATGGCCAAGCTCATGGGCCCGCTCAGGGCGGGCGCGACGCACCTGGTCTACCGGCCGGCGGCCGGGTTCGATCCGGAGGGGCTGCTGGCCGGCATGGCGCGCAACGGCGTCACGACCGGCCTGGTCAACCCCACGTTCCTGCGCAAGATGCGCGAGCAGCTGCCCGACGCGGGCCGCCGTCACCCGCAGCGGTTCCGTACGATCTGCTGCGCCAACGAGCCGCTCACCGCCGACCTGATCGGCTGGTTCCGCGACCAGTTCGGGGTCACGCTGCTCGACTACTACGGCTCCACGGAGTCGTACCCGCTGATCGGGAACTTCCCCGGCGTCCCGGTCAAGGAGGGGTCCATGGGCCGGCCGCTGCCCGGCTGGGACGTGGCGCTCCTCGACGAGCACGAGCGGCCGGTCCCGGCGGGCGAGGTCGGCGAGATCTGCCTGCGCGCGCGGAGCAACCCGCAGTTCCCGCTCGGCTACTGGAACCGCCCCGAGCCCTCCCGGGAGGTGTTCGGCGGCGAGTGGTTCCACACCAAGGACCACGCGCGGGTGGACGAGGACGGCTACTACTGGTTCCTCGGCCGCGTCGACGACGTGATCAAGACCTCCGGCTACCGCGTCGGCCCCGACGAGATCGAGGAGGCGCTGCGCGCCCATCCCGCCGTCGCGGACGTGGGTGTGGCCGGGGTGCCCGACCCCGTGCGCGGCCAAGCCGTCAAGGCGTGGATCCGGCCGGCGCCCGGCCACCTGCCGGGCGAGGAGCTGGCACGGCAGATCCGCGAGTTCGCCAAGAGCACGCACTCGCGCTTCGCCTACCCCAGGGAGATCGAGTTCGTGGACGAGCTGCCCCGGTCGGCGACCGGGAAGATCCAGCGCGCCCAGCTCCGACTCCGTCACCAGAAATAGGGAGCAAGCAATGACCCCCCACACCTCCACTGACGTCCGGCGCAAGGTCACCCTGGCCTCCGCCATCGGCAACTTCGTCGAATGGTTCGACTCGGCGGCGTACGCGGTGATGTCCGCGACGATCGCCAAGCTGTTCTTCCCCGACTACGACACGACGGCCGCGCTGCTCGCCACCTGGGCGATCTTCGCGGGCGGGTTCGTCGCCCGCCCGCTCGGGGCCGCCTTCTTCGGCAGGTACGGCGACCGCCTCGGCCGCAACAGGATGCTGGCGCTGACCATCCTGACGATGAGCGGCGCCACGTTCCTCATCGGCATCCTGCCCACCTACGCCTCCTGGGGCATGGCCGCGCCGATCCTGCTGTTCCTGCTGCGCTGCGCCCAGGGGTTCTCGACCGGCGGCGAGTACACGGGGGCGTCGGCGTTCATCGTGGAGTACGCGCCGGAGGGGCGGCGGGCCCGCTTCGCCGCCGCCGTGCCGGTGACCGTGGGCCTGGCCAGCGTGGCGGGCTCCGGCGTCGGCTTCCTGATCACCTCGACGGTCACGACCGAGGCCCTGCAGAGCTGGGGCTGGCGCATCCCGTTCCTGCTGGCGGCGCCGCTCGGGCTCATCGGCCTCTACCTGCGGTCCAAGGTCGAGGACACGCCCGTGTTCCGGTCGCTGCAGCAGCACGACGCGGTCGAGCCGGCGCCGCTGCGCGAGGCCGTACGCCGCTGCGGTCGCCAGATCGCCACGCTCTTCGGCTACAGCATCACCAACGCCGTCGGGTACTACCTGATGAGCAGCTACATGATCGCGTACATGTCGGAGGAGCTCGGCTACACCAAGAGCCAGGCCCAGCTCACGAACGTGGTCTCGATGCTCGCCTACAGCGTGGCCTGCCTGTTCGCGGCGGCGGCCAGCGACCGGTTCGGCCGCCGGCCCATGCTCGTCGTCGCGTGCGCGGGCTTCGTGCTGCTGCCGCTGCCGGCGTTCTGGCTGATGGGGTCGAGCCTGGCCGGGGCGATGGTCGGCACGTCGGTGCTGGCGATGCTCGTGTCGGTGATCGGCACCTCCAACGTGCCCGCGCTGGTGGAGATGTTCCCCGCGAAGGTGCGGGCGAGCGGCTCGGCCATCGGGTACACGGCGGCGTACGTGCTGTTCGGCGGCACCGCCCCGTTCGCGGCGACCGGGCTGGTCTCCGCGACGGGCAGCGCCGTCGCGCCCGCGTACTACATGGTGGGGCTCGCGGCCGTGTCGCTGGTGGTGGTGCTGACCTCGTTCAGGGAGACCCGCGGCCTGCGGCTGGACCGGGGCGTGGACGAGGTCACCAGCGGGGCCTGACCGGCGGAGCCGGCCGGTCAGCCGGGGCGGCGGAGGGTGCGGCGCACGGCCAGGCCGCCGAGGGCCGCCGACGCGAGCGCCAGGATTCCAGCCTCGGTCCACTGGAATCGCCAGAACCGGGACGGCGGATGGTAATACACCGCGTAGCGGTAGCCCTTGCCGAACAGGCACGCCTGCCACGCCTCGGCATTCCTGTTGCTCTGCCCCGCGTCCACCCGACGCGGGCAGCCGCTGCTCGACGGCTCGGCGACCTCCCGCCCGGACGGCTCCACCCAGGCGGCGCTCACCAGCCGGACGTCGGGATTGTCCAGCAGCACGGTGCCGGACAACTCGGTACGCACCGGCTCGGCGTAGTGGTCGCTCAGCTGGAACAGCGTGAACATCGTCACCGTTACCCCGGCCACGACCAGCGCCATCGCGGGCAGCGTACGCCGGAACAGGGTGCCGGCCAGCGTGCCCAGTGCGAACGCGTACAGCCACCACGCCGCCGGCTCCACGCCGACCATGTTGAACACGCCGATATTGCCGAACGTGGAGTCGACCCCCTCCCTGAACACCGGCCGCCACAGGCTCACCATGAGCGACAGCAGCAGCCCACCCGCCACGACCGCCCCGCCCAGGGTCGACAGCTTGACCGCCAGCCACCGCCACACGGGCACCGCCTGAGTCCAGGCCAGGCGGTGGGTGCCGCGCTCGTACTCGCGGCCGAGCAGGGGCGCGCCCCAGAACGCCCCGATCAGCGCCGGCGCCACCAGCGGCATCCAGCCGAACACCGAGTAGACCGCGTCGTAGCGCCGCCCGAGCGCCACCGCCAGGTCTCCGCACTCCACAGCGGGCCCCGGGCAGCCGGGCGGGGCGTGCTCGGTCACGTACCGGCTCGCCTCCACCGCCGAACCCAGCAGCAGCACCCCCAGCAGCGCCAGGAAGCCCGCCGTCACCAGGAGCTGCGCCCGGTGCTGGCGCCACGTCACCCAGATCACGCGCTCACCCCCGTCAGCTCCGGAAGTGCCGCCGACTCGGGACTGCGCAGATAGCCCATGACGAGCTCCTCCAGCCGGGGGCGCCGCGCCTGCCAGCGTGGATCGAGCGGGGGCACTCCCCTGACCAGCATGCTGACCTGCCTGCCGGCACGGCTCGCGCTCACCACCTGCATCCCCGCCACCGATGCCCCGTCCGGTCCGGTGAGCACGAGATGCCCGTCGAGGAGGTCCTCGATGTCACCACTGACCTGCAGCCGGCCCCCGTTCAGCACGATCAGCCAGTCGCACGTCTCCTCCAGGTCCGAGACGACGTGCGAGGACAGCAGCACGGTCAGCTCCCGCCCGGCCATCTCCGCCATGATCGAGCGCATCACGTCGTGGCGGGCCAGGGGGTCGAGGTTGGCCAGCGGTTCGTCCAGCACGAGCAGGTCGGGCCGGCAGGCCAGCGCCATCGTGACCGCCACCTGCGCCTGCTGCCCGCCCGACAGCCCGCTCACCTTCCGCTCCAGCGGGATGCCCAGCCGGGCGAGCCGGTCCGCACCGGCGGCGTCGTCCCAGCGGGTGTTCATGCGGCGGCCGAAGGTGAGCATCTCGGCGACGGTGAAGGTCTCGTACAGCGGCTTGTCCTGGGCCACGAACGCCACCTCGCCGGCCACACGGACGCTTCCCAGCGTGGGCCGCAGCAGGCCGACGGCCGCGTGCATGAGAGTGGTCTTGCCCGCGCCGTTGGGCCCGACGAGCGCCGCCACGCGTCCCGCAGGCACGGACAGCGAGCAGTCGCGCAACACCCACGTACGGCGATAGCGGACCCCCAGGCCGGTCGCCTCCAGGGCGGGACTCATGCCGCGCCCTCCTTCGCGGCGTCGGCCAGGACCACGGTGACCAACACCCGCAGGTCCTCCTGGTCGAGCCCGGCCGCGCGGGCCTCGCGCACCCACGCCTCCAGCCCGCGCCGCAGCCGCGTGTGCTCGGCGAGCGTCGCACCCGCGACGCCCCGCTGAACGAACGTCCCCATCCCCTGCCGTCCCTCGACCAGCCCTTCGCGCTCCAGCTCCCGGTACGCCTTGAGCACGGTGTTGGGGTTGATGGCCAGGCTCTCGACCACCTCGCGGGCAGTCGGCAACTGGTCACCGGGCCGCAGCGCACCGAGCCTGAGCGCCTGTTTGACCTGGTGAACAAGCTGCAGGTACGTCGAGACCCCCGAGCCGCGGTCCAGGTTGAACTCGATCAACCGAAAACACCCTTTCACTATTTGAGTAGTGAAAGGGTGTTGTATTCGGGCGCCCGTTGTCAACCCTGCTGTCGTTGCCAGGTTGCGGCCAGGGTGAGAAAGGCCGCGTTCTCCTCCGGCAGGCCCACCGTGACGCGCACGCCCTCTCCCGGGAACGCCCGCACGATCACCCCGTTGGCGTGGCAGTGGTCGGCGAAGGACGCGCTGTCGTGACCGAGCGGGGGCCACAGGAAGTTCGCCTGGGACGGCGGCAGGTCATAGCCGAGGGCCCGGAGCTCGCCGGTGACGCGGTCGCGCTCTTTGACGGTGAGGGCGACCCGCCTGTCCACCTCCTCGTGCTCGCGGAGCGCCGCGATCGCCGCCTCCTGGGCGAGGGCGCTGACGCTGAAGGGCGTTGCGTCTTGCGTACCTGGGCGATGATCTCCGGTGGCCCGACGCAGTAGCCGACCCGCAGCCCGGCCAGCGCGTACGCCTTGGAGAAGGTCCTGAGCACGACGACGTTCGGCCGGTCGCCGACGACCGCCACCCGAAGACCGCCTCGCTGCCCGGCCCGCACACCGTGTGCAGGACCTGCCCGCAGACCTCGGACGAGCCCGTGCCCACGGCGATGCGATCGGTGCTCACCTCGTGGCGGGCGGCCGGCGCTTCGAGCAGGCGTCAGACGTGGGCGAGCAGGATGGCGGGGTTCTCCACGCAGTCGGCCACGAAGCGCAGGAAGCCGCCTGCCGCGCCGCCGTCGCAGACGCGGTGGTCGAACGTGAACGACAGCTGGGTGACCTTGCGGGGCACGACCGCGCCGTCCTTCACCCAGGGGCGGTCGATGATGCGGCCGACGCCGAGGAGCGCCGCCTCGGGATGGTTGATGATCGGGGTGGATCCGTCCACGCCGAAGACGCCGTAGTTGTTGAGCGTGAACGTGCCCCCGGTCAGTGCCGCGGGCGGCAGCGTGCCTTCGCGGGCGAGGGCGGTGAGCCTGGTCAGTTCGGCGGCGAGTTGCGCGGTCGTCATGAGGTGCGCGTCGCGGACCACCGGCACGACCAGGCCGCGATCGGTCTGGGCGGCGAAGCCGAGGTTGACGTGGCCGTGCCGGACGATCTCGGCGCGGGCGGTGTCGACCGAGGAGTTCAGCTCGGGGAAGCGGCGCAGGGCGGCCACGCAGCTGCGGGCCAGGAGCGCGAGCAGCCCTATGCCGAGGTCCGGGCGGCCCCGCCGGAGCGCGTCCTTGACCTCGAGCAGGCCGGTGGCGTCGACGTCCACCCAGGTGGTGGCGTCGGGGATCTCGGTACGGCTGCGGCTCAGCTTGTCGGCCACCGCCCGCCGCAGTCCGCGCAGGGGGATGCGCTCGGTCCGGAGCGGGGTTCCGGTCGCCTCCGACGTCGTCCGGGTTGCGACCGATGTCGTCCGGGTCGCGGCGGACGCTGTCCCGGTCGCGGCCGACGTCGTCTCGGTCGCTCTCGGTGTCGCCGGGGCGACGGCGGAGGCGGCGGGGGTGGCCATGGCGCGTTCGACGTCGCGGCGGAGGATCACGCCGCGGGGTCCGGTGGGGGTGACGGCGGCGAGATCCACCCCGTGCTCGTGGGCGAGCCTGCGCACGAGCGGGGAGATCACCCGAGGCGCCTGCCGCTCACCGGCCGCGGCCGGGGCAGCAGGCGCGGCCGGCGACGCGGACGCGGGCCGGGAGGCCGGGACCGTAGGTGGCCGGCCGGGGGTTGCGGGAGCCTTTCGGGAGCGTCGGCGAGTGGTGGGGGTGTGGCCGGTGCCGTAGCCGATGAGGACATTTCCGGATCCGGCGCGTTCCTCCTCCCGGTAGCGCTCCGCGGCGGCCGAATCGCTCACGCCGCCCGCCGGGCCGACCTCGATGAGCGGCTCCCCCACCGACAGGACGGCCCCCGCCGAAGCGTGCAGGCTCAGCACCGTCCCCGCGTACGGCACAGGCACCTCCACCGCCGCCTTGGCGGTCTCGACCTCCACCACGATCTGGTCGATCTCGACGGTGTCCCCGACGGCGACCTTCCAGTCGACGATCTCGGCCTCCGTCAGCCCCTCGCCCAGGTCGGGCAGGCGGAACACGTGCCGCGTCATGACGCCTCCCCGCCCAGGTGCGCCAGATCGGGCTCGTCACCGAACTGGAGCCGATCCACCGCGTCCAGCACCCGGTCGGCGTCCGGCAGATGCGAGTGCTCGAGGATCGGAGGCGGGTACGGGATGTCGAACCCCGTGACCCGCAGCACCGGCGCCGCCAGCGAGTGGAAGCACCGCTCCTGCACGCGGGCCGCGATCTCCGCGCCCACCCCGGCGAACCCCTGGGCCTCCTGGATCACCACGCAGCGCCCGGTCTTGCGTACGGAGGACACGACGGTCGAGTCGTCGAACGGGACGATCGTCCGCAGATCCACCACCTCCAGGTCGAGCCCGTCCTGGGCCGCGGCGTCGGCGGCCTGGAGCGCCACCGAAACGCTCGGCCCGTAGGCGACCAGCGTCGCGTCGCGGCCCTCGCGCAGCACCGCCGCCCGCCCGAACCCCGCCGCCCGCCGGTCCCCGACAGACGTCTCGCCCTTGGACCAGTACAGGCGCTTGGGTTCCATGAAGATCACCGGGTCGGGGTCGGCGATGGCGTCGCGCAGCAGCCAGTACGCGTCGTCGGCCGTCGCGGGGGTCACGACCTTCAGGCCGGGCGTGTGCGCGTAGTACGCCTCGCTGGAGTCGCAGTGGTGCTCGACGCCGCCGATGCCGCCCGCGTACGGGATCCTGATCACCATCGGCAGCGACAGCCGACCGCGCGTGCGGTTGCGCAGCTTGGCCACGTGCGAGGCGATCTGTTCGAAGGCCGGGTAGGCGAACGCGTCGAACTGCATCTCGATCACCGGCCGGAAGCCACCCATGGCCAGCCCCACGGCCAGCCCCACGATCCCGGCTTCGGCCAGCGGCGTGTCGAAGCACCGCTCCTCGCCGAACTCCTTGGTCAGCCCGTCGGTGATGCGGAAGACGCCGCCCAGCGGGCCCACGTCCTCACCGAAGACGAGAACGCGTTCGTCCTCGCGCAGGGCGTCCCGAAGCGCGGCGTTCAGCGCCTGCGCCATGCTCAGAGTGGTCATCAATCCTCCAGCTCGGACGCCAGCAGGGCCCGCTGCTCGCGCAACTGGGGCGTGGCCTCGGCGAAGACGTGCTCGAACAGCTCGAACGGATCCACCTTCGGATCGGCGTTCATCTCCGCGCGCACCCGGGCGGCGAACTCCTCGGCGGCCTCGTGCGCCGCGTCGACGGCGTCGGCGTCGAGCACGCCGCGCCCACGCAGGTAGGTCTCCAGGCGGGCGAGCGGGTCGGCCGCCTCCCACTGCTCGACCTCCCGCTTGTCCCGGTACCGGGCGGCGTCGTCGGCGTTGGTGTGGGGGTCCATCCGGTACGTGTGCGCCTCCACCAGGAAGGGGCCGCCGCCCGTACGCGCGTGCTCCACGGCCTCGGTCAGGACGGACAGCACCGCGACGAGGTCGTTGCCGTCCACCTGCTCGGACCGGATGCCGTACCCGATGCCCTTGTACGCGAGCGCGGGCGCGGCGCTCTGCTTGGCCAGCGGCACGGAGATCGCGTACTTGTTGTTCTGCACGAAGAACACGACGGGCGCGTGCAGGACCGCGGCGTAGTTCAGCGCCTCGTGGAAGTCCCCCTCGCTGGTGCCGCCGTCGCCGATGAAGGCCATGACGACGCCGTTCTCCTTCTTGCGGCGCAGGGCGTCGGCCATGCCCACGGCATGGATGGTCTGGGTGGCCAGCGGGGTGCACTGGGGCGCGACCCGGGTGGCGGCGGGGTCGTACCCGCAGTGCCAGCCGCCCCGCAGCAGGGTCAGCACCTCGACGGGGTCGAGGCCCCGGGAGACCAGCGCCACCGAGTCCCGGTAGGTCGGGAACAGCCAATCGTCCTCGCGCAGCGCGAGCACCCCGGCGATCTGGCAGGCCTCCTGCCCGCGGCTGGAGGGGTAGACGGCCAGGCGCCCCTGCTTGGTCAGCGCGGTCGCCTGGCGGTCGAAGCGGCGGCCGACGACCATCCGGCGGTAGGCCTCCAGCAACCGCTCCTCCTCCGGCACCTGGTAGCCGGTGGGCGGCTGGACCGCCGTGCCGTCCTCGGCGACGAAGCGCACCGGCACGGGTGAGGGCAGAAGGACGTCGACGGACATGCGACGCTCCCTTTCTCTGGACGTTTGACAGGGAAAGCGTCCGTGCATGGAGCCAGGTGTTCAAGACATCAGGCATGATGAGCGACAAAAGGTCTGAAACCAGTCTTCAGGAGGACCGATTGTCGTTCAACGACGGTGCCGGAGAGGGGTCGGCGGGACATTCGGCCGCGCCGCTGGACGGGGTGGATCGGGCGATCATCGCCGAGCTGCGGCGGGACGGCCGGATCTCGATGCGCACCCTCGCCGAGCGGGTGCACGTCTCCCGGGCCAACGTCTACGCCAGGATCACCCGGCTCATGGACGCCGGGGTGATCACCGGCTTCACGGCGCGGATCGCGCCGCACAAGGCCGGCCTGGGCACCAGCGCGTACGTCTCGCTCACCATCGAGCAGAACTCCTGGCGCGCGGTGTCGGCCCGGCTCCGGGAGACTCCGTACGTCGAGAACTTCGCCCTGGTCGGCGGCGACTACGACGTCCTGGCGCTGGTCAGGACCCCGGACAACGCGACGCTCCGGCACGTGGTGCTGGAGCTCATCCAGGACATCCCGGGCATCCGTGCCACCCGCACGTGGCTGGTGTTCGAGGAGGCCCGCGGCGCCGGAGCCGGGTGACGGGCGCGCCGGCCTTCGAGGAGACGCGGGCCGGCGCGGGGTTCAGCGGCCCTCGAAGGTGGGTTTGCGTTTGTCGAGGAACGCCTCCACCGCTCCCGCGTGATCCGCGGTCAGCCCCAGGCGGGCCTGGGCGCGGGCCTCGGCGGTGAGTGCCGCGCCGAGGTCCTGGTCCCAGGCCCCGGCGATCAGCCGCTTGGACTCGGCGTACGCGGCGGTCGGCCCGGCGGCGAGCCGGGCCGCGAGCTCGCGCGCCACCGCACCGGCCTCCTCCCGAGGGACCACGCGCCCCGTGATCCCCCACTCCACCGCCTGCCGGGCGCCGAACGACTCGCCGAGCAGGACCAGCTCCTTGGCCCTGGCCTCGCCGACCGCCCGTACGAGCGTCAGGGACAGCCCCGAGTCGCACGTCAGCCCGATCGCCGTGAACGCCGTCGCGAAGACGGCCTCCTCCGCGAGCACCCGCAGGTCACAGGCCAGGGCGAGGGCCAGACCGGCGCCGACGCACGTGCCGTTGACGGCGGCGACGATCGGTTTGCCCATGGTGGTCAGGAGCCGGACGATCGGCGCGTAGTGCTCCTCCACGGTGTCGAAGGCGTGCCCGGCGTCCGAGCGGAGCGCCGCCGCGTGCTCGGCGAGGTCCTGGCCGACGCAGAAGGCGGTCCCCGCCCCGGTCAGCACCACCGCGCGTACGGCGTCGTCGGCCGCGACCTCCTCCAGCGCCCGGCGCAGCGCCGTCTTCAGCCCGGTGTCCAGCGCGTTGCGGCGGTCCGGGCGGTTGAGGGTCAGGACGGCCACGGCGCCGTCGCGTTCCAGCAGGATCGAGGCCCCGTCCGGCTCAGGCTCCACCTCAGGCCTCCTGTCTGGGCAGCGGCCAGGTCTTGGCCACGAGGGTCAGCACGTCGTACGTGGCGACCGGCTGGCCGTCCTGGTTGGCGACGACGGCGTCCCAGCGGACCTCGCCGTAGTCGGCGGAGCTGCGCGGGGTGATCTGCTTGACGGTCAGCGTCACGTCGATCGCATCGCCCGCCTTCACGGGGGTGAGGAAGCGCAGGGAGTCGACGCCGAAGTTCGCCAGGACCGGTCCGGGCGCCGGGTCCACGAAGAGCCCGGCGGCCAGGGACACGACGAGGTACCCGTGGGCGACGATGCCGCCGAACAGCGGGTTGCGCGCGGCGGCCGCGGCGTCGGTGTGCGCGTAGAAGGTGTCCCCGGTGAACTCGGCGAAGTGCTCGATGTCGGCGAGCGAGACCGTGCGCGGCGCGGAGGCGATCGTGTCACCGACGCGCAGCTCCGCCAGGGACTTGCGGAACGGGTGAACGTCCGACTCGGCGCGCGCGGCACCCGTGGTCCAGCGGCCGGTGACCGCGGTGAGCAGGTCCGGGGAGGCCTGGACGGCGGTGCGCTGCATGTGGTGCAGGACCCCGCGGACGCCGCCCAGCTCCTCGCCGCCGCCGGCCCGGCCCGGGCCGCCGTGGACGAGGACGGGCAGCGGCGAGCCGTGCCCGGTGGACTCCTTGGCGTCGTCCCTGTCCAGGACGAGGACCCGGCCGTGCCACGGCGCCAGCCCCAGCACGACGGTCCGCGCGACCTCCGGGTCGTGGGTGGCGACGGAGGCGACAAGGCTGCCCCTGCCGCGCGCCGCGAGCGCGATCGCCGAGTCCAGGCCGTCGTAGGCGAGCACGGTGGCGACCGGCCCGAACGGCTCCACGTCGTGCGGCTCGGTGGCCCCGGGACGGGCGCGCAGCAGGAGCGGAGTCATGAACGCGCCGCGTTCGGCGTCGCCGTCGAGCAGGGAGGAGCCGGAGGGGTCGCCGAAGGCGATCTCGGCGCCGGCCCGCAGCGCCTCGACGGCCTTGCGCACCTCGTCACGCTGGCCGAGGCTGGCCAGCGCGCCCATCCGTACGTCCGGATTGCGGGGATCGCCGACGGTCACCTTGGCCAGGCGCGCGGCCAGCGCCTCGACGACCTGGCCCTCCATGGCCGAGGGTACGAGGACCCGGCGGATGGCGGTGCACTTCTGGCCCGCCTTGACCGTCATCTCGGTGACGACGCCCTTGACGAACAGGTCGAACTCCGGGTCCTCCGGCCGCACGTCCGGCCCCAGGATCGAGCAGTTCAGCGAGTCGGCCTCGACGCCCAGCAGGACGCCGCCGTCCAGCACGTTCGGGTGGCGGCGCAGGATGCCCGCGGTGTGCGCGGAGCCGGTGAAGGCGACGGAGTCCTGGACGGTCAGCTCGTCGAGCAGCCCTCCGGCGCCGCCGGAGACGAGCTGGAGCGTGCCTTCGGGCAGGATGCCCGACTCGACGATCAGCCGTACGGCCAGCTCGGTCAGGTACGCGGTCTGGCTCGCGGGCTTGACGATCGAGGGCAGCCCGGCGAGGAAGGCCGGGGCCAGCTTCTCGAGCATCCCCCAGACCGGGAAGTTGAAGGCGTTGATCTGCACCGCGACACCCGGCCGCGAGGTGTAGAGGTGCTGGCCGACGAACGTGCCGCCCTTGCCCAGGCGCTCCAGGCCGCCGTCCAGGACGACGGTGTCGTTCGGCAGCTCGCGCACACCCTTGCCGGCGTAGCTGAACAGGGTGCCGATGCCGCCGTCCACGTCGATCATCGTGTCGCGCGAGGTGGCGCCCGTACGCACGGACAGCGCGTACAGCTCCTCCTTGCGCTCGGTCAGGTGCTTGGCCAGCGCCTTCAGCAGGGCCGCCCGCTCGTGGAAGGTCAGGGACCGCAGCGCGGGCCCGCCGGTGTCGCGGGCGTGGCGGACCATCGCGGCGACGTCCAGCCCCCGGCTGGAGATCCGCGCGACCTCCTCGCCCGTGGCGGCGTCGAGCAGGGGCTCCCCTTCATCGGCCGCCCGGAACCATCGTCCGGCGGCGTAGCTCTCCAGCAGCGCGCTCACGCGTCCTCTCCTCTCCACGGGCCCCTTGCGGAGGTACCCCAACACGTGCCACGGTATTACTGACCGAGCGATAAGTAAATACGACTCGACGCCCGAGGAGGGAAATCGATGACGACGACACCGGCGGAGCCGGAAGCGCTCGAAGCCGCGTTCGAGGCGACGATCGCGCGCCACGACCGGATCGAGCCCCGGGACTGGATGCCGGACGCCTACCGCCGGACGCTCGTACGCCAGATCGCCCAGCACGCGCACTCCGAGATCATCGGCATGCAGCCCGAAGGCGCGTGGATCGGCCGCGCGCCGTCCCTGCGCCGCAAGGCGATCCTGCTGGCCAAGGTGCAGGACGAGGCCGGGCACGGGCTGTACCTGTACTCGGCGTGCGAGACCCTGGGCGTCTCCCGCGCCGAGCTGACCGAGCTGCTGCTCACGGGCCGGCAGAAGTACTCCTCGATCTTCAATTACCCGACGCTGTCGTACGCCGACGTCGGGACGATCGGCTGGCTGGTCGACGGCGCCGCGATCTGCAACCAGGTGCCGCTCTGCCGCACCTCGTACGGCCCGTACGGGCGCGCCATGATCCGCATCTGCAAGGAGGAGTCGTTCCACCAGCGGCAGGGCTACGAGCTGCTGATGACGATGATGAGCGGCACCGACGCCCAGCGGGCGATGGTCCAGGAGTCGGTGGACCGGTTCTGGTGGCCGTCGCTGATGATGTTCGGCCCGCCGGACGCCGACTCGCCCAACAGCGCGCGGTCGATGGCCTGGGGCGTCAAGCGCAACTCCAACGACGAGCTGCGCCAGAAGTTCGTGGACATGACGGTCCCGCAGGCCGAGGCGCTGGGGGTGACGCTGCCCGACCCCGACCTGCGCTGGAACGCCGAACGCGGCCACCACGACTTCGGCGAGCCCGACTGGGAGGAGCTCGCCGCCGTGATCCGCGGTGACGGGCCGTGCAACGCGCAGCGCATGGCGCACCGCCGGGCCGCACACGAGGACGGCGCCTGGGTGCGCGAGGCCGCGTCGGCGTTCGCGGAGCGGGCGGGCACGCGATGAGCGCCGACCGGCGGGAGTGGCCGCTGTACGAGGTGTTCGTCCGCGGCAAGCGGGGCCTCAACCACGTGCACGTCGGATCGCTGCACGCCGCCGACGACGCGATGGCCGTACGGCACGCGCGTGACGTCTACACCCGGCGCAACGAGGGCGTGAGCATCTGGGTCGTGCGGGCCGACGCCATCACGGCCTCCAGCCCGGACGAGAAGGACCCGCTGTTCGCGCCGAGCGGCGACAAGGTCTACCGACACCCGACGTTCTACGACATTCCCGACAACGTCCCGCACATGTGATCGGTTGGCACTCATGAACGACGAATTCGCCGGCGACTCCTCGCAGTGGGCCTTCGGCACCGGCTTCGAGGACCCCCTGGCCGGGGTCGACACCACGGTGCCGCCGGGCGTGGACGCCGCCGAGCTGGCCGCGTACTGCCTCACGCTCGGCGACGACGCGCTGATCATGTCGCAGCGCCTGTCCGAGTGGTGCAGCCGGGCGCCCGACCTGGAAGAGGACATCGCGCTGGCGAACATGGCACTCGACCTGCTCGGACAGGCCCGCCTGCTGCTGTCGCGGGCGGCCGCCGCGGATCCCGGCGTCGTGCCCGCCCTGCCCGAGGGCTCGCCGGTGCCCGCCGAGGACGCGCTGGCGTACTTCCGCGACGCGGAGCAGTTCCGCAACGTCCGGCTCGCCGAGCTGGAGAACGGGGACTTCGCGCACGTCGTCGTGCGGCTGCTGCTGTTCTCGGTGGCCCGGCTCGCGCTGCTGGAGCGGCTGCGGACCAGCCGTGACCAGGTCCTGGCGGCGGTGGCGGCCAAGGGCGTGAAGGAGATCACCTACCACCGCGACTGGGCGGGACGCTGGTTCCGCACCTTGGCACAGGGGACCGGGGAGTCGCGGCGCAGGCTGGTGGCGGCGCTGGACGCCCTGTGGCCGTACCAGGCCGAGCTCACCGAGTTCGGCGAGGACCTGCGCCACGAGGTGGACGGCGTCCTCGACCAGGTCTTCGCCGTGAGCGGCGTCGAGCGGCCCGGCCGCGCGCCGCTGGCCGGCACCGGCCGCGACGGCGCGCATACCGACGCCCTCGGCCCGCTGCTCGCCGAGATGCAGGTCGTCGCCCGCGCCCACCCGAGCGGGCGCTGGTGAGCGCCCGCGACCGGGCCGCCGAGGTCGCGGCGCAGGTACGCGACCCCGAGATGCCCATGCTCACGCTCGCGGACCTCGGTGTGCTGCGCGGCGTCGAGGTAGCCGGTGGCGAGGACGTGGTCGTGTCGATCACCCCGACGTACACCGGCTGCCCGGCCATGGCGACCATGCGCGACGACCTCGTCCACCGGCTGCGGGAGGCCGGGTTCGACCGGGTCGAGGTGCGGATCGTCCTGGATCCGCCCTGGTCGAGCGACTGGATCACCGAACGCGGCCAGGCCGCCCTGCGGGAGGCCGGGCTGTCGGCCCCCGGCCCCGCCCCTCGGCGCAGCGGCCCGATCCCGCTCACGCTGGGGCCGGCCAGGAGCGCCCCGCCCTGTCCGCGCTGCGGGTCGGCGGCGACCCGGCTGACGTCCGAGTTCGGCGCGACCGCCTGCAAGGCCCTCTACCGCTGCACCGGCTGCCTTGAGCCGTTCGAGCACGTCAAGGAGATCTGACATGGCCGCTTTCCACCCGCTCACCGTGTCGGCGGTGGACCGCCTGTGCGAGGACGCCGCGGCGATCACGTTCGCCGTCCCGGACGAGCTGCGCGAGGCGTACGCCTTCCGCGCCGGGCAGTCGCTCACCCTGCGCCGCGTCGTGGACGGGCGGGAGGAGCGCCGGTCGTACTCGATCTGCGCGCCGGCCGGCGCGCGGCCCCGGATCGGGGTCCGCGAGATCCCGGGCGGGCTGTTCTCGTCCTGGCTGGTACGCGAGGTCGCGCCCGGGACGCGGATCGAGGTCCAGACGCCGACCGGCTCCTGGCGGGCCGACCCCGCCACGGGCGAGCGGCACCTGTGCGTCGCCGCCGGGTCGGGCATCACCCCAATGTTGTCGCTCGCCTCGACCGTGCTCACCCACCCGCAGGCCCAGGTGTCGCTGCTGTACGGCAACCGGACCAGCCGGACCGTGATGTTCGCCGAGGAGCTGGGCGACCTGAAGAACCGCTACGGCCCCCGGCTCCAGGTGGTCCACGCGCTCTCGCGGGAGCCGCGCGACGTCGAGCTGTTCTCGGGGCGGCTCGACGGCGACCGGCTGCGCCGCCTGCTGACCGAGGTGGTGCCGGTCGAGGTGTTCGACCACGTCTGGCTCTGCGGGCCGCTGGCGATGATCCAGGAAGCGCGTACGGTGCTCGCCGACCTGGGCGTACCCGCCTCCCGCGTGCACGTCGAGCTGTTCTACGTCGACGAGCCGCCGCCGCAGCCGCGACGGGCCGCGGACGGGGTCGCGCCCGGCGCGACGAGCGAGCTGACGACCGTGCTGGACGGCCTGCGCACGACCTCGACGGTCTCCCGCGACGCGACGCTGCTCGACGGCGCCCAGGCGGCGCGCGCGGACCTGCCGTTCGCCTGCAAGGGCGGCGTCTGCGGGACGTGCCGCGCGGTCGTACGGTCGGGCGAGGTGGACATGCGCCGCAACTACGCCCTCGAACAGGCCGAGATTGACGCCGGGTTCGTTCTGACCTGCCAGACATTTCCGGCCGGCGAGCGCGTCACCGTCGACTACGACGCATAAGGAGCCCACTGATGCCCGAATCCTTCGTCGTCTCCGGCGTGCGGACGCCGATAGGCCGCTACGGCGGCGCGCTCGCCCACGTCCGGCCCGACGATCTGGCCGCCCTCGTCGTGGGTGAGGCCGTCGCCCGCGCCGGGATCGCCCCGGATCTCGTGGACGAGGTGGTGCTGGGCGCGGCCAACCAGGCCGGCGAGGACAACCGGAACGTCGCCCGGATGGCCCTCCTGCTGGCGGGCCTGCCCGACTCGGTGCCCGGGTTCACCGTCAACCGGCTCTGCGCCTCGGGGCTGACCGCGGTCGCGACCGCGCGTGCCCTGATCGCCGCCGGGGACGCGGACGTGGTGGTCGCGGGCGGGGTGGAGTCGATGACCCGGGCGCCGTGGGTGACCGAGAAGCCGGCCAAGGCGTTCGCGAAGCCGGGGCCGTCGTTCGACACCTCGATCGGCTGGCGGTTCACCAACCCGCGCTTCGACGCCGCGACCACCGCCTCCATGCCGCAGACGGCCGAGACCGTCGCGCGGCGCTGGGGGCTGACCCGTGAGGAGCTGGACGCGTACGCGCTGCGCTCCCACGAACGGGCGGTCACAGCGATCAAGGAGGGCCGGTTCACCGGCGAGATCGTCCCGGTTCCCACGGGTGCGGGCGTCGTCGACACCGACGAGGGGCCGCGGCCGGACACGAGCCTGGAGCAGCTGGCGCGGCTGCGCCCGGTCAACGGCCCCGACGGGGTCGTCACCGCGGGCAACTCCAGCTCGCTGAACGACGGCGCCGCGGCCGTCGTCGTGGTCAGCGACCGCTTCCTCGAACGGCACGGCCTGACGCCCCGCGCGCGCCTGGTGGCGGCGGCCAGCGCCGGGGTGGCGCCGGAGATCATGGGCGTCGGCCCGGTCCCGGCGACCCGCAAGGCTCTCGAACGCGCGGGCTGGGCCGTCGGCGACCTGGACGCCGTGGAGCTGAACGAGGCGTTCGCGTCCCAGTCGCTCGCCTGCGTCCGGGATCTCGGGCTCGACCTCGGCCGCGTCAACGCCGACGGCGGCGCGATCGCCCTCGGGCACCCGCTGGGCGCGTCCGGCGCCCGGATCCTCGTCACCCTGCTCGGCCGGCTCGAACGCACCGGAGGGCGGCGCGGCCTGGCGACCATGTGCGTCGGCGTCGGCCAGGGCAGCGCTCTCCTGGTGGAGCGCCCATGACCAGCCTGATCGTCGAGGAAGGCGAGGACCGGGTGGTGTGGCGGCTCAACCGCCCCGAGGTCCGCAACGCGATCGACCGCGAGCTGGTCGCCAGGCTCCACGAGGCGTGCGCCGCCGTCGAGGAGGAGCCGCGCGTCGTCCTGCTCACCGGCGAGGGCACGACGTTCGCGGCCGGGGCGGACATCGCCCAGCTGCGCGAACGCGACCTGTACGACGCGCTGCGCGGCATCAACTCCAAGCTCTTCGACCGGATCCACCGGCTGCCGATGCCGACCGTGGCCCTGCTCGACGGGTACGCCCTGGGCGGCGGGGCCGAGCTGGCCTACGCCTGCGACTTCCGGATCGGCACCCCGAACACGCGGATCGGCAACCCGGAGACGGGCCTCGGCATCCTGGCGGCGGCCGGGGCGGCCTGGCGGCTGGCCGAGCTGGTCGGGGAGCCGCTGGCCAAGGAGATCCTGCTCGCGGGCCGGGTGCTCACGGCCGCGGAGGCGCACGCCGTACGGCTGCTCAACGAGGTCGTGGAGCCGGAGGAGCTGATGGCGGCCGGGCACCGGCTGGCCGACCGGATCACCGCGCGGGCGCCGCTGGCGACCCGGCTGACCAAGGCGGTCTTCCACGCCCCTCGGGGCGCGCACCCGTTCGTGGACGACGTGGCTCAGGCGGTCCTGTTCGAGACGGAGGAGAAGCACGTGCGCATGACGGCATTCCTGGAGCGGCGCTCATGAGCCTGCCACGGACGGTCGGCGTCTTCGGCGGCGGGCGGATGGGGTCCGGGATCGCGCAGGCGTTCCTGACCTCGGGCAGCCACGTGATCGTCGTCGAGGACGGTCCGGAGGCGGCCGAGCGGGCCAGGGGGCGGGTACGCGACGGCCTGGCCAAGGGACACGCGGACCCGGACGCCCTCGCGCGGCTGCGGACGACCTCGGACCACGGCGGGCTGGGCCCGTGCGAGCTCGTCGTCGAGGCGGTCCCGGAGGACGCGGCGCTCAAGGCCCAGGTGTTCGCCCTGGTCGAGAAGGTGGCGCCGGGCGCGGTGCTGGCCTCGAACACCAGCAGCCTGTCGATCGGCGCGCTGGCCGCCGGCCTGGCCGCGCCGGAGCGCTTCCTCGGGCTGCACTTCTTCAACCCCGTCCCGGTGAGCGCGCTCATCGAGATCGTCACCGGGCCGCGTACCGATCCGGCGCTCGTGGCGCTGGCCCAGGAGTGGGCGGCCGGGCTGGGCAAGACGCCGATCACGGTCGCGGACTCGCCGGGGTTCGCCAGCAGCCGGCTGGGCGTCTGCCTGGCGCTGGAGGCGATGCGGATGCTGGAGGAAGGCGTCGCGAGCGCGGCCGACATCGACACGGCGATGACCCTCGGCTACCGGCACCCGATGGGGCCCCTGCGGACCACCGACGTGGTGGGGCTGGACGTGCGGCTCGCGATCGCCGAGCACCTGGCGCGCGAGCTGGGGCCCCGGTTCGAGCCGCCGCGGATCCTGCGCGACCTGGTCGCAGACGGGCATCTCGGCCGTAAGACGGGCCAGGGCTTCTACACCTGGTGAGACCCGCCGGCCTCGTGCCGGGCCAGGCCGTCGAAGGCGATGGCGGTGATGGCGTCGGCGACCATCGCCCGGTCGTAGGCGCCGTCGGGCCGGTACCACTCGACCAGCGAGTTCACCATGCCGAACAGCAGCCGGCTGACCAGCGTCGCCGGCACGTCGTCGCGGAGCGCGCCCTCCGCGACGGCGTCGGTGACGAGCGCGGCCAGGCGGTCGTCGAGCCAGCGGCGCCGCTCCAGCGCCGCCAGCTCGACCTCGCTGTTGCCGCGCACCCGCAGCAGGAGCGTGACCGAGGGCTGGTGCGCCACCAGCACCTCGACGCTGCGGCGTAGCACCTCGCGCAGCCGTCCGTACGCGCTCGTCCCGGCCTGGTCCCTGGAGGCCTCGGTCACGACGGCGGTCAGCTCGTCGAGCGCGTCGTCCAGGGCCTGGCCGAGCAGTTGCTCCTTGCCGGTGACGTGGTGGTAGATGGCCGGCTTGGTCAGGCCCAGCTCCTTGGCCAGGTCGCCCATGCTGGTGGCGTCGTACCCCTTGCGGTTGAACAGCTCCACCGCGGCGCGCAGGACCGCGGCCTGGTCATGGCCGGGACGGCCACGCCCGCGGCGCGGGGACGGTTCGGCAGGCTGAGTCGTCACGAATGCAGCATCTCACGACGGATCAGACGCCCCTCCACGCGCAGCAGATGGGGTCCAGGTCATCGCGCTCAGCGTGGCGTCACGCAGAACTCACGTCGTGGGCATTTTAGCCGCGGGCCGCCAAAAAGCGATTGATTTGAAAATTCTTCAAAGCATTCGGATTTACGTTTACAACGTCGCGATCCAGTCGTTAATCTGCTGAATGCGAAAGGGAATCAGCGCCATGAAAGACTTGAACGCGATGAACCACCCGGTTGTCACAGCAGATGTCGACCAGATGCGCGATTTGCTGGTGCAGCATTTCCCGCCTTACTATCTCGAAATCGGCAAGCCGCACCCGTGCGGCGCTCGATACCAGCTTCTCCACAAAGGAAAGATCGCTCTGCACACCGCGACATACGGGGCGGAGATTCGCGTCGGAACGTCGGAGTCGTTCAACTTCTATGCGGTCATGATGCCGTTGCGGGGAACCGGCGGGGTGACGCTCAACGGGCAGGACGTCACCGCGCCGATCTCCCTCATCGGCCCCAAGCAGAAAATCGACATGCGTTGGAGCCTCGACCACGAGGTGTTGATGATGCAGATTCCGTTGGCGGCCATGGAAGAGGCACTCGAGGCCTACCTCGGCGATCCTCCCAAGGAGCGGCTGCGGTTCGAGCCTGGGGTGGACGCCACCGGCGCGCTCGGCCACGCGCTCAGAATGGTGTCATCGGGCGGCACGCTGCTCTTCGCGGCTTCGAAGCTGGCCGAGCATCACTTCGAGCAGTTTCTGCTGCACACCTTGCTCGCCTCCCAGCCGCACAACTACTCGGACGCACTCAGCGAGTCCGCTGCCCCCTGGACCCCCGCCGCTCTCCGGCGTGCCATCCGCTACTGCGAAGACCACGCCGGCGAGGCGATCTGCCTCGGCGACATCGCCGCCGCGGCCAGAGTCAGCGTCCGTACCCTCCAACTCGGCTTCCGTGAACATCTGCAGACCACCCCGATGGCCTATCTCCGTTCCGTACGGTTGGCTCACGTACACGCCGATCTCGTCCGCATCGCGGACACGGGCAGCCGGACGACCGTCACGGAGGTGGCCCTGCGATGGGGATTCACCCATCTCGGCCGCTTCTCGGCCCTGTACAGGCAGACCTACGGCCGGCTTCCGTCCAGCACCCGGCAAGGACACCGATAAGTCCGTCGGCGCCTACCTCAGCGCCTCGGTCTCGGGCCGGCCCCGGCGGCGGAGGTCGGCCAGCACGTCCGACCAGGGGATGACCGCGTTGTCCTTGGCCCATTGTTCCCAGACCGCTGCGAGCTCCGCGACGAGCGACGGCTCCCGCGGGGCGAGATCCTCGCTCTCGCCGCGGTCGGCCTCGATGTCGTACAGCTCCCAGGGGCCGCCCCACTCGCGTACGAGCTTCCAGCGCCCCCGTCGTACGGCCGCATTGCCGATGTGTTCCCAGCACAACGTCCGGGGTTCGTCGGCGGCGGGAAGGTCGTCGCCCCGCCACACGGGCAGCAGGCTGTGGCCCGCCGTGTCCGCGTGGCCGTCCGCCGCCTCCACGATGGTGGAGGTCAGGTCGACCAGGTGACCGGGGCGCCGTTCGACCCGGTCGGCGGGCAGGTCGCTCGGCCACGACACGATGAAGGGGGAGGCGACACCACCCTCGTGAACCCAGCGCTTGTAGAGGCGGAAGGGTGTGTTGGACAGGTTCGCCCAGCCTCGGCCGTAGCTGACGTAGCCCTGCTCGGGACCGGGCATGATCCGGGGGGTGTTGCCCACCTCGACCGGTTCGCCGAGCCGGGTGTGCCGGGGGCAGATCTCCTCGCCCAAGAACGGCTGTCCGGGACGGTGCGGCAACTCCTCGGCGCACCCGCCGTTGTCGGAGAGGAACATCACGATCGTGTTCTCGCGGGTCCCTGACCGTTCGAGCTGGTCGAGGACCTGACCGATGCCGCGGTCCATCACCTCGACCTGGGCGGCGTACGTGGCCATCCGCTCCACCTGCCAGGCGTGGTCGTCGACGTCGGCCCACGGTGGAACCGCCTCGTCCCGCGGGGGCAGTTCCGCGACGCCGGCGACACCGAGGTCGGCCTGGCGCCGGAAGCGTTCCGCGCGGAGCGTGTCCCAGCCGGCCCGGTACCGCTCGCGGTATTTCGCGATGTCGGCCTCTCGGGCGTGCAACGGCCAATGGGGAGCCGTGTACGCCAGGTAGAGGAAGAACGGCGTGTCACCGGCCGAGGCGCGGGCGACGAAGTCGCGGGCGTGCTCGCTGAGGTCGTCGGTGATGTAGTAGTCCGGATCCGCGTGTGCCTCGGGCACCCTCGATTCGCCCGACATGAGCGGCGGCTGGTAGTAGCTGCTGCACCCGGGCAGGATGCCGTAGAACTCGTCGAATCCGCGGCGTGTGGGCCACGTGTCGTTGGGTGTCGTGGTGTCGGACGACAGGTGCCATTTGCCGACCAGCCCGGTTCGGTAACCCAGGCCTTTCAGCCTCTGCGCGAGAGTCGGGACGCTCTGGTCCAGGGAGCCCCGGTAGCCGGCCGGCCTGTTGTCGCGCGTCAGGACGCCGATTCCCACGGAGTGAGGGTGCCGGCCGGTCAGCAGGGCCGCGCGGGAGGGGCTGCAGCGCGGCGTGACGTAGAACGACGTCATCCGGACGCCGCTGCGGGCGAGGCGGTCGAGGTTCGGAGTATCGATCTCCCCACCGAAGCTGCCGAGGTCGGAATAGCCGAGGTCGTCGGCGAGGATCACGATCACGTTGGGGGCTGGCATGCGGGCCTTTCCGTTTCCGTCGGAGGAGTGTGATGTGCCGGTTGTGCTCACGTATCCGGTGTCTCGCCGGCCGGCCCGGCCGGGTTCGTGTTCGGCCGGGTCAGTGAGCGCAGCAGGTCGGCGAACTGGCGGACCGCCTCCGCCCGGCTCACCGCGTCGGGGTCCAGCAGCCATTGGATGCGCAGCCCGTCGGCGAGCGCGATGAGCCAGCGCGCGACCGTCTCCGTGGTCAGCCCCGGAGGCAGGTTGCGCTCGTCGATCACCTCGGTGAGCCACCCCTGCACGGAGATCACGATGGCCCGGTACCGCTCGACCCACCATTCGTGGGACGGGTGCTCAAGGCTCAGCCCCTCCGCCGACAGCAGGGCGAACAGCTGGACGAGCACGGGGTTACGCTCGTTGTCCTCGAGGGTGCGGAGGAACACCTCCATCCGGTCCTCCCCCTCGGCCAGCCGGCGCCGCGAGTCCTCCCGGTTCCTGTCCTCGCGGTCCTGCAGCACGGCCATCAGGAGCGAGGCCTTGCTGGGGAAGTGATGCAGCAGACCGGCCTGGGAAATGTCGGCCTTCTCGGCGACTTCCCGCAGGCTCACGGCATTGAAGCCGTTGGCGGAGAACACGGTGACGGCCGTGTCGAGGATCTCGCGGCGGCGTTGGTCGCCGTGCGGGCGCGTGACGACCTTTCTGCGTCGCCTCTTCGGCACCGCGGCGCCGTCCTGAGCCCCTCCGTGTGGTGCGGAGCCCCCGTCATCCATCGCTCTTCTCCCGTACGTCGTCGTGGTCAGCTGTCTCGCTGGACGCGGTCGAACTCCCCCGCCGGCAGAGCAGCGTGGCCACGAGGTCATCATCGAGGCAGGCCAGCAGCTCACGCACCGTCGCCGGTTCCGAACCGGCCAGGTCCGTGGTCTCGTACGGATCGGACTCCAGGTCGAACAGGGCCGGCGCGGGCAGGTCGGCGCTCACCACGAGCTTGCGCGTCCTGGTGGAGACGGCACGCCAGCGTCGCAGGGCCACCCACCGGTTGTCCCCGTAGTGACGCTGGGCGAGCTCGATCTCGCGGGCGGACCGGTCGAGCCCGGACACGACATGGTCGCGGTGCTCGGGCGTCTCCCCTCGCACGACGGGCAGCAGCGACCGCGCGGTCATCCACTGCGCGGGTGCCAGCCCCGCGACGTCGAGGAACGTCGCGGCCAGGTCCTCCAGCGAGACCAGGGCGTCGCTGGTGAGGCCAGGGTGCCTGACGACCGGTCCGGCGATGATCATCGGGATGCGGATGCTCGGGTCCAGGGCGACCTGCTTGCCCCAGATGCCCTGGTCACCGAGCATCTCGCCATGGTCGCTGGTGTAGACGACCACCGTGTTCTCCAGCTCCCCCCGTTCCGCGATCAGGTCGAGCAGCCCGCCGACGTGGCCGTCGATGTTCTCGATCATGGCCGCGTAGCGGCGCCGCACCTCCTGGTGGCGGGGGTCGGCCGGATCCTGACCGGCCGGAACCGGGAACTCGACGTCCCGCCACCTGTCGATCAGCCCTGGCGGCACGTCCATCGGATCGTGCGGGCCGGCGAAGTTCACCACCACGTGCCAGGGCCGCCCCTGAGGGCAGCTCGACAGGACGTCGCGGGCGTTGCGCGCGATCCAGTTGTCCAGGTAGGCGTCCTCCGGCAGCGGGCTGGGCTCGACGTCGAAGTAGGGCTCGTGCCGTCTGCGTTCGAAGTCCCGCAGGTGCAGGCACGCGACCCCGCGTCCGTACAGATGGTTCATGTACGGCCCTTTGGGTCCGGTACGCCCCGACCAGAGCGAGTCGAACTTGCCCTCGTTGTCGATGCCACCGTCCAGACCCCACTCGCTCAGGCACCGCGAGCCGTCGAGGTTCCAGTCGAAGGTCGCCTTGTGCAGGTCGAACTTCCCGACGCCCGCCACGTGGTACCCGGCCTCGTCCCGGAGCGTCCGGAAGTAGGTACGCGCCTCCGGCGGCAGATCGTGGAAGTTGCTCGGCACCGGGCCGGAGTCGTAGTCCAGACCGGTGGCCAGGCAGGCCCGCGCCGGTGCGCACAGCGGCGCGGGAGTCACGGCACGGCGGAAGGTCATGCCGCGCTCGGCCAGTCTCCGCAGGTGCGGCGTGCGTACCGGCAGGTCGCCCGTTCCCTCGATCCAGTCGTAGCGGTGCTGGTCCGCCACGATCAGGAGCACGTTCGGTTGTTTCGGCATCACACCTGGCCCAGAACATCCAGCAGGCATGGCGATCGTTCCTCGCGTTCTCGTCCTTCCCATTCCACGAGCACTTCGTGGAATGTAACGGGACCATACCTAACTTACCGAGTACTCGGTAGGTTAGCGCGACAAAAAATTAGGGGCCATGCTTCCGGATCGTGCTGCGGCACCGTCAACCTGCTCAGGCTCATGGCCGATGAGCTGCGTCTCGACGCGCTCGAGACCGCGGTGGCACGCGAGTCGCAGGATCCGGTGGGCCGCCGAGCGAGGCGCGTGGACGGCCGGAGGCCGAATGGCGGTGGATGCACTGTGGGCCGGTCGGCAACAGCGTGCCGGCCGGCACCGGTCAAGGTCGGCCTCGGACCGCCGCCATCGGAGTGTGGCGGCGGTGTGAACGGTCAGCGCAGGGAGCGGAAGAACTCGCGCACGTCGGCGACGAATGGGCCAGGCTGTTCCAGGGCCAGGAAGTGTCCGCCGCGCTCGAATTCGGTCCAATGCACGATGGTGTGATCGCGTTCCGCGAAGCGACGGATGGCGACGTCCTGGGTGAGGGAGACCGCCACGCCGGTGGGCACGGTCCCGGGGTCGCGCGGCGCCCAGGCCGAGGGGTCGTGGTGGGCCTCGTAGTAGAGGTGGGCCGAAGAGGCGCCGGTCTGCGTGAACCAGTAGATGCTGACGTCGGTGAGGAGGGCGTCGCGGCCGACGGCGTCTTCGGGCAGGTCCGCGGCGCTGTCGGTCCATTCCTTGAACTTCTCGGCGATCCAGGCGAGCTGACCGGCCGGGGAGTCGTTCAGGCCGTGCCCCAGGGTCTGCGGACGGGTGCCTTGGATCTTGTCGTAGCCGCTCTGCTCCTGCTGCCAGTGCTCCAGGCGCGCCAGCCGCTCCAGTTCGGACGTGGTCAGGCCGTCCATCTCACCGTCGGCCCCGATCGGAAAGGTGACCAGGGCGTTGACGTGCACGCCAAGGACGCGCTCGGCATCTTGGCGGCCCATTTCCGGGGCGACGAAGGCGCCGACGTCGCCGCCCTGCACGCCGTAGCGGGAGTAGCCGAGCCGGTTCATCAGCTCGGTGAAAGCGCCGGCGATGCGGCCGTGCGTCCAGCCCGCCTCGCGCAGCGGAACGGAGAAGCCGAACCCCGGCAGAGAGGGGATCACCAGGTGGAAGGCGTCGGCAGGGTCGCCGCCGTAAGAGCGCGGGTCGGTCAGGGGGCCGACCACGTCCAGGAACTCGGCGATCGAGCCGGGCCAGCCGTGGACGAGCATCAGCGGGGTGGCGTCGGCCTCGGGAGAGCGAATGTGCGCGAAATGGATGGTCTGCCCGTCGATGTCGGTGGTGAACTGGGGCAGTTCGTTCAGCCTGGCCTCGTGCTTGCGCCAGTCGTAGCCGTCGGCCCAGTAGGCGGCGAGCTGCTGCAGATAGCCGGTCGGGACGCCGCGGCTCCAGCCTTGGCCGCCGATCTCGCCGCTCCAGCGGGTACGGGCGAGCCGGTCTCGTAAGTCATCCAGCTCGTCCTGCGGGATGTCGATGCGGAACGGGTTGATCATCGAACTGTTCCTTCCAGCAACGGAATACTTATATGAAAAAGGCGGTGGACCGTTGTTTGCGGTTCACCGCCATTCTCGGGGAACGGGCTCATGCCGCCGGCTGCCCCAGCCACGCTCTGGATGACCCCTCTGCCTGGGGTCGAGCAGCCGCCGCGCTGATTTCATCAAGAAAGTATGCAACTCCCGCGCTTACCCCGGAGAAATGCGCGGTGCCGCCTGAATTCATGGAGTGGGGGTTTCTCCCGTGATGCGGACGCTGTCGCTCTCGTCACCCACGACCGTACTCGGGACAGCGCCGTTACCCGACTCCGGACCGGCGGCCACGGCCGGCGATGCGGCGACCACGACGCCTCCCACCCCCATGGCAAGTGTCGCGGCCAAGACAAGCAGGACACGATTCACGTTCAGTTTCCTTTCGCAGGGCCGGAGATGCCGATGCCTTCTGGCCATGCGAGCCTATGAGCGTTGCACGAGCTCCCACTATCCACATAGCGCTCATGCCGATTCGTTCACCGGATAGGCGCGGGCACGTGTCTCCTTGCCCGGAACCGGCGGCTCGGAGCTCCTACCGTTGCCGGGTCACCAGGTGACGGGGAGCTCGAAGACGCCGTAGACCAGCCCGTTGTGCTTGAACGGCACCCGGTCCAGCTCGGTGGCCAGTTTCAAGGTCGGGATGCGCCGGTAGAGGGTGCCGTAGACCACCTGCAGTTCCATGCGGGCCAGCGGCTGGCCGAGGCACTGGTGGACGCCGAAGCCGAAGGCCACGTGGCGGCGGGCGTCGCGCCGGATGTCCAGCTCGTCGGGGTCGGGGAACGCCCCGGGGTCGCGGTTGCCCATCTCGTTGACCATGATCAGTCCTTCACCGGCGCGCACGGTCTGCCCGGCGACCTCGAGGTCCTCCGTCGCGACGCGCAGCCGCCCGTTGTGGACGATGTTCAGGTAGCGCAGCAGCTCTTCCACGGTGGAGGCGACGAGCTTCGGGTCGTCGCCGCCGCGCAGCAGGGCGAGCTGGTCGGGGTGCTGCAGCAGCGTGAGAGTGCCCAGGGCGATCATGTTGGCGGTGGTCTCGTGGCCGGCGATCAGCATCAGCGCGCCCATCCGGGCGGCCTCGTCCTGGGCCAGCTCGCCGGCCTTGACCCGCTCGGCCAGCCCGGACAGCAGGTCGTCGCCGGGGTTGGCGAGCTTCTCGCCGACCAGGCCGTCCAGGTACGCGTGCAGCGCCTGGTGGCCCGCCTGCCGCTCCTCGGGGGTCGAGGTCCGGTTGATGATGGTCTTGCTGGTGTCCTGGAAGAAGTCGTGGTCGGCGTACGGGACTCCGAGCAGCTCGCAGATCACCAGCGACGGCACCGGCAGGGCGAACGCCTCCACCAGGTCCACCGGCTTCGGGCCGGCCAGCAGATCATCGATGAGGTCGTCCACGATCTTCTGCACGGACGGGCGCATGGCCTCGATACGCTTGATGGCGAACGGCGCGGTGACCATCCGGCGCAGCCGGGCGTGCTCCGGGTCGTCCATCCCGATGAAGCTGCGCTTCACGCCACCGGCGGGCAGCGGCACCGTGGCGGGGTAGCCGGGGTTGCTGAGATCGGCGCTGACTCTGGGGTCCGCCAGCACGGCGCGCTGTTCGGCGTAGCCGGTGACCAGCCAGGGGATGCTGCCGTCCCAGAGCCGGACCCTGGTCAGCGGGCCCTGCTCGCGCTGGGCGTACAGGCCCGGGGCCGGGTCGAACGGGCAGCGGGCCTCTCGCGCCATCGGGAACTCCGGCACCTCGGCCAGGCTTTCGGTCGTCATAGGAGTCGGTCCTTTCCATGAATCTTTCGCTTACGGCAGGCCGGTCACGCGGGCCCGCCAGAGTCCGGCGATCGCGTCGATCAGGCTGGAGGCGAGGTCGTCCCAGCTCGGATGGCGGGTGGGAGTGCCCTCGGCGAGGGCGCGTTCCCGCTCGACGCACATCTGCGCGATCAGGTGACGTGCCATGACGGATCGTTCGTCACGCACGAAGGGCGGCAGGCCGGGCAGGCACCGGTGCAGGCCGCCCACGAGCATCCGCAGCGAGGCGGACGATAGCGCCTCTTCCATCATGATCTGGTGGAGGGCCGGCGGCTTCGCCGACCATGGTCACCCGCAGCCGCTCCATCTCGCCGGTGTGCTTGCGCGCGATGGCGCGTACCAGGTCGGCTTTGGCGCCGAAGTGGTAGCCCACGGCGGCGCTGTTGCCCTGACCCGCCGTCTCGCTGATTTGACGGTTGGACACCGCGTGGATCCCGCGTTCGGCGAACAACCGCTCCGCCGTGGCCAGGATCACGTCACGCGTCGCACTGCCGCGTTCCTGCCGCATCGCCTTGCCCACGACCGTTCCTCTGCTCGGCGGCCTGTCTGTGCCACATAGTGAATCACATGATTTAATCTAGTCAATCATGTGATTCACTATGTGGCACAGGACGACGGGGAGGCCCCGGGCTTACGGGCGAGGCGTCACCGGGGCCTGCCACAGGCCGACTATCGCGTCGATCAGGCTGGAGGCGAGGTCGTCCCAGCTGGGCTGGAGGGTGGTGGCGCCCTCGGCGAGGGCGCGTTCCCGTTCGACGCACATGTGCACGATCACGTGACGCGCCATGGCCCAGCGCTCCTTCTGCACGGTGGCCGGCAGGTCGCTCAGACACCGGTTCAGGCCGTCCACGAGCAGCCGCAGCGAGGGCGACGGCAGCGATTCCTCGACCGTGATCTGGTAGAGCGCCGGATCGGCCATCACCTGCGCGCGGAACCGGGCGTACCAGGTGGGGCTGCCCTGCGCTTCCAGATGCCGGGTGAACGGGCGCACCAGGCAGGCCACCCAGTCGCGCACGTCCGTCGAGCCGGCGGCGTCGGCGACCATCCACACCCGCAGCTGCTCCATCTCGTCGGCGTGCCTGCGCGCGATGGCGCGTACCAGGTCGGCCTTCGTACCGAAGTGGTAGCCCACCGCGGCGCTGTTGCCCTGACCCGCGGCCTCGCTGATCTGGCGGTTGGACACCGCGTGCACCCCGTGCTCGGCGAACAGCCGCTCCGCGGTGGCCAGGATCACCTCCCGCGTCGCGCTCCCCCGCTCGGGCCGCGCAGTCCCGCCCGCCATCACCCTCTCCTCCCTGTGGCCTTCACCGCATCGTAGGGAACCTCACATCCACCCAACTCAATCATATGATTTAATTAAATCAAGCGACTGACTTACACATCTCGCGGCGAAGGCTCCTCCAGCGCCGTCCTGGCGCCACCGATGACCCAACCCAAAGGCCGCCTGACTCATCCCCCTAAAGGAAGACGAAACCATGAAAGTCACCATTGACCAGGACAAGTGCTGCGGCGCCGGCACGTGCGTGCTCGTCGCGCCGGACGTGTTCGACCAGCGAGACGACGACGGGATCGTGATCCTGCTCAACGGGCGGCCGCCCGCGGAGCTCCACCCCGTCGTCCGCGAGGCCGCCGACGTCTGCCCCGGAGCTGCGATCTTCGTGAGCGAGGACGCATGAGCACCCCCGGCCACGTGCTCGTGGCCGGCGCCTCCGCCGCCGGCCTGGCCACCGTGGAAGCCCTGCGCCGCAAGGGATACGAAGGCCGGGTGACCGTCCTGGGCGCCGAACCCCACCTGCCCTACGACCGGCCACCGCTGTCCAAGCAGATCCTGTCCGGCAGCTGGGAACCCGAGCGAGCCCAGCTGCGACCCCCGGCCACGCTGTCCGCGCTGAACGCGGAGTTCGTGCTCGGCGACCCGGCGACCGGGCTGGACGTCTCCTCCCGTACCGTGCGCACGGCATCGGGACGCGTTCTGAGCGCGGACGCGGTGGTGGTCGCCACCGGACTGCGCCCCCGCACGCTGCCGGACCAGGCCGGGCTGGCCGGCGTCCACGTGCTGCGCACCCTCGACGACGCGCTGGCGCTGCGGGCCGACCTGCTGTCCTGCACGCGCCTGGTGGTCGTCGGGGACGGCGTGCTCGGCGCCGAGATCGCCGCCACCGCGTGCGGCATGGGCGTGAACGTCACCCTGGCAGGCCCTCAACCGGCGCCGCTGGCCTGCCAGCTCGGCCGACCGGCCGCCGGGCTGCTCGCCGACCTGCACACCGAGCACGGGGTCGAGCTGCGGCTCGGCGCCGCCGTCAGCGGCCTGACCGAACGGCACGGCCACGTCACCGGGGTACGCCTGGAGACCGGCGACGTGCTGCCGGCCGACGTCGTCGTGGTCGCGTTCGGCGCCGCCCCGGCCACGGACTGGCTCGCCGGCAGCGGGCTCGACCTGGACAACGGGCTGGTGTGCGACTCCCGCTGCCGCGCCGCGGAAGGCGTCTACGCGGTCGGCGACGTGGCCCGCTGGCACCACGAGACCCTGGGCAGGTCGCTCCGGCTGGAGAACCGGACCAACGCCACCGAACAGGCGATCGCCGTCGCCGGCAACCTCCTCGGCGACGACCGCCCCTACACCCCGATCCCCTACTTCTGGACCGACCAGTTCGGCGCCAAGATCCACGTACACGGGATGCCGTCACCCGACGCCGAGGTGTCCATCGCGGAAGGCTCGGTGGCCGAACGCCGCTTCGTCGCCGTCTACCGCCACGACGGCCGGGCCACCGCCGTGCTCGGCTGGAACATGCCCAAACAGGCGCGTCAGCACCGGCAGGAGCTCACCGCGACTTCCCTGCTCGCTGGATCGGCCTGACCGGCAGGCCGCGGTCACCTTGAGAGAGCGGCGTGGCCGCGGCTTCCGACCCCGGCGCCTTTACATTGTAGATTCATGCCGGATGAGCCAGGCGCGGATCTCGTCCATGAGCGGGACGGGCGCGTCGTGGTGGACCAGGTGACCGGCGGCGTCGATCAGCGAGAGCTCCGCGGCGGGGATCAGGCCCTGCAACCGCCGGCCGATCTCGGTGGGGATCCACGCGTCACAGGAGCCCCACAGGATCCGTACGGGGATGCTGATGCGGCCCAACTGTTCCTCGTTCTCTTCGAGGAAGCGCTCGTCATAGTGGGCGATCTGCCGGTAGAAGGCGGGCTGGCCGTCCTCCCCCGTCCACGGCCGCACGAGGGCGTCGAGATCGTCGTCGCGCAGGCCGCGGTGGCTCGCGCCCTGAATGTAGGCGCGCACGATGGCGGTGTGGATGTACGCCGGCAGCTGCCCCAGGACGTCAGGATGGTCCTGCACGAACCTGAAGAAGGGTGAGCCGCTGGGCGGGATGGCCACGACGTCGACGAGCATGAGCGAGGCGTAGCCGACGCCCAGGATCAGGTGCGTGCGCAGCGACACCGCACCGCCGAAGTCGTGGGCGATCACGTGCGGCCGCTCCAGCCCCCAGTGCGCGAGCAGCGCCGCGAACGCATCGGCCTGCGCGCCGAAGTCCACGGGATGCTCGGCATGCTTGGACGAACGGCCGTATCCGGGCATGTCCCACAGGTAGACGGTGAAGTCGCGGCTCAGGGCCTCCGCGAACGGCTGCCACAACGCCGACGAGAACGGCGTGCCATGACAGAACACCACCGCCGGACCGGCGCCCGCGCGCCCCCAGGCGATCCGCCTCCCACACCACTCGAATCGCTCCGTCATCTCCATGACTACCCATGGTAGTAAGTCGTGCTCTGGGTCAGCGGTCGGGCGTGTAGACCAGATCCACCTGCTCCCGGTTGGCCTTCGCGGAGAACGTCGCCAGCACCCGCGTGATGTCCCCGTTCAGATCCGTCACCACCGCCCGGGTGCCATTGTCGTCGTCGTGGACCACCGTGGCCAGGTGCTGGTCGTCCCACCACCCGATCGTCCAGTCCCTCGACTCGTCGTTGACCCGCTTGACCAGCTTGCCCGATGTGAAGTCCCACACGCAGAAGTTCGAGGCGTCCATCGACAGGCACAGCGTGAGAAGCTGCCTGCCCGAGGGCGAGAACGCGTCCGCGCCATGCATGATGCCGACCTTGCGCAGGGTGCGATGCGTACGTCCGTCCTGCCGGATCACCCGAACGTTCCACTCCTGGTCCCAGTAGTTGGCGGTCAGGTACCGGCCGTCCGGAGTCCACTGAAAGAGCGCGTCCTGTTCGACACCGCGGGTGGTGACGGCCTTCGAGGCACCGGTGACGGGGTCCACGATCACGAACCCGACAGTGGTGATCCCGTTCTTCTGGATGCTGAGGACGAGCTTGCGGCCGTCCCGCGTCCACGCGGGGTAGGCGGTGCTGAGCGGCTTGCGTACCGTACGGATGCGCTTGGCCTTGCCCTTGGCGTCGAAGATCACGACAGAGTCGTACGCCCCGGGCGAGGAGTACGGCACGCCCGCGACCTTGCCGCCCTTCGGCGCCGGCACCAGTTCGTCGTACCCCTTCTTCTTCGTGAAGGAGATCCCGTCGGCGGAACGGAGGTAGGCGGCGCGGTGGGATGCCGACACCTCCTTGCTGATGGCGGTCACCCGCCACGGGTCACCATCTCGTTCATGCAGCACGACGCCCGCGTCGGGCACGTTCACGTCATGGTCGCCGAGCGGCCGGGCGGCCGCGGGCGCGGCGGTGACCGCGGCCAGGAGCAGGGTCGCAGACAGCGCGCCGGGTAACGGCAGGGAGTGGATCATCGTGGCAGCATAGTCGCCCGCGCCTATCGATCGGGGCCCAGGTAGGCGAGGACCGCCGCCACCCTCCGGTGCACGTCCCCGCTGTTCTCCAGCCCCAGTTTCGTGAAAATGGCGTTGACGTTCTTCTCCACCGACGAGATCGACAGATGAAGCGCCCTGGCGATGGCCGAGTTGGAGCGGCCGCGTGCCATCTCCCGGAGCACGTCGCGTTCGCGGCCGGTCAGTGCCTCCTGCTGGCCGCGGACGTCCCGCCTGGCGAGCAGGCCCTCCACGACCTTCGGGTCGATGACGGAGCCGCCGCAGGCCACCGCCCTGATGGCCCCCAGCAGCTCGTCCAGGTCCCCGACCCGGTCCTTGAGCAGGTAGGCGTAGCCCTCGGTGCCGTGCTTGAACAGCTCGAACGCGAACAACGCGTCCGCGAACTGCGACAGCACCACGACCCCCACCCCCGGATGCGCGGTCCTGATGCGGTGAGCGGCGTCGATGCCCTCGAAGCCGGGCCGCCAGTCGCCGCCCGGCATCCGGATGTCGGTGACCACGACGTCGGGGCCGAGGCGGCGGACGGCGTCGAGGAGTTCGTCGGCGTTGCCGACCGCGCCGACAACCGTGATCTCGCCCGACATGTCGAGCAATTGGCGGGTTCCTTCGCGTACGAGGTAGTGGTCGTCGGCGACCACCGTACGGATCCGCTCACCCATCGACCGGCACCCACGCCTTCACCCGTGTCCCCTTTCCCGGCGAGCTGTCGAGGTCGAGCCCGCCGCCGAGCGCGTCCAGCCGGTCGGACAGCGTGGCCAGCCCCCTGCGGGCGGTGGCCCCCGGGTCGAAGCCCTTGCCGTCGTCGGCGACCGTGGCGCGCAGGCGGCCGCCCGCGTGCGACAGGCCCACCTCTATGGTGGCGGCACCCGCGTGTTTGAGCGCGTTGGCGAGGGCCTCGTTGACGGTGAAGTACATCGCGCCCTCGACCTCGTCCTTGAACCGCCTGGTTCGCAGCCCGGGGTCCGAGGCCACCGTCGTGTGCACGGGCAGGCGGGAGCAGCGTTCCTCCACCGCCTCCACCAGGCCGCCCTGGCCGAGGGCCGACGGGTGGATGCCGGCCGCCAGCTCGCGCAGGTCGGCGAGCGTCTGGCGGGCCTGTTCGCGCAGGTGGGCGAGCATGTCGGGGCTCGCGCCGGTGGAGCGGGCCAGCTCCAGACCGGCGATGAGCGCGACGAGCTGCTGCTGAACGCCGTCGTGGATGTTGCGTTCGATGCGCCGGCGTTCCGCCTCCTGGGCGTTGACCAGGCGGGTGGCCAGGCCGGCGCTCTGGATGGCCAGCCCGGCCGGCACGGCCAGCGCCTCCAGGAGCCGCCGGTCCACGCGCGTCAGTCCGCCCACGCCTCGGGGACCGCACTCGATCCGGCCGAGCCCTCCGTGTACCGGCACCGTCAGCGTCGCCGGGCCCTCCTGCCGGCCGGCGACCACGCGGGTGCCGTCCGCCAGCGTCACGGCCGCCCAGGTGGCCTCCAACGCGGTGCGCACGGCCGCGGCCACCCGGCCGAGCTGCTCCGCGGGCTCGGGCGCGTCCTCCAGCGCGGTGCCGAGGTCGGACAGCACCTCGTCCACCGTCGGCCGCACGTCGAAGATCAGGTGCAGGCGGGAGCCCCGGATGCCGATCCCGATGTCGAGCAGCCGGTGGCGGACCACGGTGACCCCGATCGCGACGGGCAGCGCCCCCGTCATGGCCATCGTCCCGAACAGCGCGAGCATTGGCAGCCTCGCGAGGAACACCATCTGAACGACGCCGCCCAGCAGGCTCACGGCCACGCCCCCGACCATCCAGGTGTACTGCCGGCGCTCGACCCGCGCGCTGCGCCGCCGGCGGAGCACGAGCCCGCAGAACCCGATCGCCGCCATGATCCACGTGATGAGCTGGCCGGCGGCCGACATCAAGAGCCCGACCAGGGTGAGCGTCGACTCCAGGACCCGCGTCGGCTCGCGCGCGACGCCGCCGCTCAGCGTGTTCCCCACGGCGTGCAGGGCGATCGCGATGCCGGAGATCCACGCGAACGCGCGCCAGCGGCGCGACGGCAGCCGTCCTTCGGGGAAGAGCAGCGGGACGAAGATCCAGTTCAGGCCGTAGAAGACAGCGAGGACGGAGGAGAGCGGGGCGGTCAGCCAGAGCGGCACCGTGCCCATGATCGACAACCCCGCGCCGGTCAGGCCGACCCCCAGGAAGAGTGCGCAGAACAGGAGCAACCAGCCGTACCGCAGCTCGGGACGCCGGGTGGCCAGCAACCAGCCCAGCGCGGGCATGAGCAGCGCCACCACCATGTACACCCATTCGGTCACGGGGAGGGGGACGCCGCTGCTCGCCGCGATGCGGCTCGTGATGATCACGTTGGCCACGATGCCGGCGGCCGCGCCCGTCGCCAGTACCCCGGCCACCAGCCTCGAACCCATAAGCCCCCATCGTCGTGAGTGATCGGCGAGAGGGCTATGAGGTTATCCGCATATTTCGTACGGCCATCCCCACCAGCCAGACGGTGGCTCCCATGGTGGCCCGCCGCAACCCCGCCGCGATTGCCTGAGCACCATGAGAAACAACAAGCCCGTCCGCTTTCTGACGGCGGCAGCCGTCGCGGCCACGATGACGGCGGTCTGCGTGGGCCAGACCGCGCCCGTGCAGGCCGCCGCCGTCGCCGCGCCCGAGATCCCCGACACGCCCGCGGGCCGGCAGTTGCGCTGGCTGCTCGACGCCGCCACGCGCCCGCCGATCCCGGAGAGCGAGCTGAGGCAGCACTTCGCCGCCGAGTTCCTCCAGAGCGTCCCCGCCGACCGGCTGAACCAGACCCTGACCGCCTTCAAGGGCATGCGGTTCCAGGAGCTCACCAGGTCGGAGAGCGCCCTGCTCGTCGCCACGGTCGAGGCGGCCGGCGTCCTGTTCGACCTGTCGCTCACGACGGACGGCGCCGGCCTCATCAGCGGCCTGCTGTTCCGGCCGCAGGTCTCCCCCGCGCCCAAGGACTGGGCGGAGCTGGACCAGCGGCTGAGCAGGCTCGCGCCGCAGGCCGGCTTCATCGCCGCGGAGGTGGCCAAGGACGGCGCCTGCCGCCCCGTGCACTCCGTCGCCCCCGGCACGGCGCGCCCGCTCGGCTCCATGTTCAAGCTCTACGTGCTGGGGGCCGTGGCCGAACGCATCGCGAGCGGGGCGTTCGGGTGGGACACCCGGCTCACGATCACGCCGGAGCTGAAGAGCCTGGGGTCGGGCGAGCTGCAGAACCGCCCGGACAACAGCAAAGTGTCAGTGCTGGAGGCCGCCAAGCTGATGATCTCCATCAGCGACAACACCGCCGCCGACCTGCTCATCCACCGGGCCGGCCGCAAGAACGTCGAGCGTACCGCGCGGGCCTGGGGCGTCCGCGACCGGCGCGACACCCCCTGGCTCACCACGCGGGAGATGTTCGTGCTCAAGGGCGCCGGCTACCCGCGGCACGCCAAGAAGTACCTCTCACTGGGAACGGCCGGGAAGCGGGCCTACCTGGACAAGGTGGTCGCCAAGGTCCCGCTGTCCCGCGTCGCCGGGTGGACCGCGCCGCGCGGGCTGGACACGATCGAGTGGTACGCCTCCCCCGCCCAGGTGTGCCAGGCCTTCGCCCGGCTGTCGAAGCTGCCCGACAAGCACGTCGGCGAGGCCCTGTCGATCGACGACGCGGGGCTCGCGCTGGACAGGGCCCAGTGGCCGTCGGTCTGGTTCAAGGGCGGGTCGGAGCCCGGGGTGAGCGACGTGGGCTACCTCGCCAGGACGGCGGACGGGAGGTCGTTCGTGGTGACGACCCTGGCGATCGATCCGAAGACCCCGTTCGACCAGGCGCGGGCACTCTCGGAGCAGCTGGGGCTGACCCGTGGCGCGTTCGCGCTGGTCAAGGGTTCCTGAAGGCCACGATCACGAGGGCTCGTCGCGGAAGTCCTCGGCGTGGTCGCGGGCCCACTCGCCGTACGTGCGGGCGGGCCGGCCGGTGACCTTCTCGACCGTGTCCGTGGGGGGCAAAGGCCGGTCGACGGCGGCGGCCGACTCCTTGATCACCACGTCGGCGACCTGGGGCGTCGTCCAGGCGCTCAGCTCCGCGCGGTATTCCTCCAGATCCTGGACGACGAAGCGCACCGGACGGCCGATGGCCTCGCCGATCAGCTCGGCCTGGCGGCTGCGGCTGACCAGCTCCGGCCCGGTCAGCGGGTAGGTCGCACCTTCGTGTCCCGGCTCGGTCAGGGCGAGGGCGGCGACCGCCGCGATGTCCGCCTCGTGCACGGGGGCCGAGCGCGAGTCCGGGAACGGGTCGCGGACCACCCCCTCGGCCCGGACCGACGGCGCCCACTGGAGCGTGTTGGTGGCGAAGGCGCCCGGGCGCAGGAACGTCCAGGCGATTCCCGAGCGGGCCACGGCCTGCTCGGCGTCGCCGTGCATGCGGCCGATCGCGTCGGTCGAGGTGGGGTCGGCGAGCAGCGCGGACAGCAGGACGATGTGCTCCACCCCGGCGGTCGCGGCGCGGGTGACGAAGTCGTCCAGGCCGCGTCGCTCGGCGTACAGGAAGACCCTGGTGACGCCGGCGAGCGCGGCGTCGAACGTGTCCGGGTCGGCGAGGTCGCAGAGCACCGTTTCCACCCCGGCGGGCAGGCGGGCCGCGCCCGGGTTCCGGCCGGCCGCGCGGACGGGCTGTCCCGCGGCGAGAAGTCGCTGTACGAGGCCGCGCGCGACGTGCCCGCGCGCCCCGGTCACCAGAATCGTCATGCCACCAGGTTGGCCGCGCGGCCGGGACGGCGGGTAGGCCCCCGTGGGCCTGGGACTCGTGATACCAGGCCATGATGGAAGACGATGAACAAGGACGAGCTGGGCAGTTTTCTGCGGAGCAGGCGCGAGCGGGTCAGGCCGGAAGAGGCGGGGCTGGCGCCCGGCCGCCGGCGCCAGACGCCGGGCCTGCGCCGCGAGGAGGTCGCGCTGCTGGCCGGGATCTCGGTCGACTACTACATCCGGCTGGAGCAGGGCCGCGGGCCGCAGCCGTCCGCGCAGGTGCTCGCCGCGCTGAGCCGCACGCTGCGGCTGACCGGCGACGAGCACGACTACCTGCTGCGGATGGGCGGCCAGGCCCCGGTCCGGACCGGGGCCCCGCCGGAGGTTCCCGAGCACGCGCTGCGCCTGCTGGATCGCTTCGAGGAGTTTCCCGCCGTGATCGTCAATGTCTGCTGGGACCTGCTCGCCTGGAACCGGATGCTGGTCGCGCTCATCGGCGACCCGGCGGCCAGACCGCCCCGCCGGCGCAACACGCTGCGCTGGCTGTTCGGCGGCGCTCCCGCCCTGCTGAGTGATCACGCCGACCACGCCCGACAGGCCGTCGCCGATCTGCGGGCCAGCGGCCGCTACCCGGACGATCCCGACGTACGGGAGATCGTGGACGAGCTGACGGCGGCCAGCCCGCTGTTCGCGGAGCTGTGGGCGGCGCAGGACATCGAAGTGCAGCGGACCGTGACGAAGCGAGCCATGCACCCGGTGGTGGGCGTGATGGAGCTCGATTGCGATGTCCTGCCCCTGCCCGGCGGGGAACATCGCATCGTCCTCTACACCGCCGCCCCGGGCTCGCCATCACACCGCGGGCTCCAGCGTCTGCGAGCACTCACCGAAAGCAGCTCGATGAGCCCGCTCCCGGAGGGACGGGAGCGGGCTCGGGTGCCGTGAGGCAGGTCAGCGGATCTGGCTCGGTTGCGGCCACTCCGTACCGGCGGCGAAGTGGTCGTGCCACTTGATCGGCGTCGGCTGGAAGTGGCCGGCCTCCGAGGCGGCCACGAACACGTCCGCGGCGTCGCCCCTCGTGAAGGCGATCACGTCGGCCTTGCCGTCGGCGTTGACGTCGCCGACGCCCGGGACCTGGTCGCCGCCCGCGAAGTTGTCGTGCCACTTCCAGGCGTTCTCCACGAACCTCCCGCCGTCGGACAGCGACACGAAGACGTCGGCCGCCGCACCGCCCGTGAAGGTCGCGATGTCGTCGCGCCCGTCGCCGTTGAAGTCACCGACGGCGGGTGTCTCCGAGCCGACGGCGAAGTTGCCGTGCCAGCGCCACCCGTCGTGCCGGAAGACGCTGCCGCTGGACAGCGCCACGAACACGTCGGCGGACGTGCCCCGGGTGAAGGCCGCGACGTCGTCCCGGCCGTCGCCGTCGAAGTCGCCCACGGCGGGGATCTCCGTGCCGGCGGCGAAGTAGTCGTGCCACTTCCAGCCGTTCTGCACGAGCTTCGTCCCGTCCGACAGCGACACGAAGACGTCGGCGGCGCTCCCCCGGGTGAACGTCGCCGCGTCGTCGCGGCCGTCGCCGTCGAAGTCGCCCGTCAGGGCGATCTCCTGGCCGACGGCGAACGAGTCGTGCCACTTCCACCCGTCCTGTACGAACCTCGTCCCGTCGGAGAGCGAGGCGTACACGTCGCCGGTGCTCCCCCGGGTGAAGGTCAGCACGTCGTCCCGCCCGTCCTTGTCGAGGTCGGTGCGGGTGGGCGTGCCGGTGCGGCCGGAGACGACCGGCCCGGCGGCGGCCGTGCGGCCTGACAGGTCCACCGCCTCCACCCGGTAGTACCAGGTCGCGCCGGCGGCCAGCGGGCCGTGGGTGAAGCCGGGCGCGCGGGTGGTGCCGAGCAGCGTGTTCTGCGCGGACGGCGAGGTGGAGCCGTACACGCGGTATTCGCGGATGCCGAGGTCGTCGTCCGGCTCGCGCCACGTGAGGTGCAGCGCGTGCCTGTCGCCGCCGACCAGGGACGGCCCCTCGCTCGCCGTGGGGGCCCGGTCGTCGGCGTGCTGCGCCGGGACGAGGCTGTCGGCGGCGTACCGGGCCGCGGTCCACGGAGGCGCGCCGGCCGTGGGCCGCAGCTCGACCCTGATGGTGGACTTGCCCGCGGTCGCGCTCACCGGCAGCGCGAACGTGTCCGCCAGCCAGCGCTGGGTGCCGTTGCCGAGCGGCTGCCGCCACTCGCCGACGTCCACCCCGTCCACCAGGACCCGGGCCGCCTGGCCGGCGGCAGCCTGGTCGGAGGTGCGCCGCAGCAGCACGCCCGCGTTGCCGGCGTCCACGCCGAGCTGGAACGACACGGGGCTCGACGTGGACCGCGTCACCCCGCGCACGGTCTGGTGGTCCTCGTCCCCCTCGTACACCGAGGCGAGCGTGGCCTGGGTGGCGGCGCCGCTCTCCCGGTAGTCGTGCGCGGCCCTGCCGGCCGCGTCGCCGACGTCGAGGACGCTCGTGCGGTGCGTGCCGAAGGTGGGCTGCGCGTAGAGGAACGCGGTGGAGCCGTACGTGGCGGGCTTGTCGTTCTGCGGGCCGTGCTCGATGCCGAACCTGAGCGCGGAGGAGAACTCCACGCCGTCGGAGAGCATGAGCCGGTACGCGGCGTCGCATTCGTACGGGCAGCCGCCGCCGGCCTTCTCGTGCGCCGGGTTGCCGGCCAGCGGATCGTTGAACTCACCGCGGTTGAAGTACCAGCCGGACTCGTAGAAGTCCTCGGTCCCGGAGCCGTGGAGCTGCGGCGTCAGCGCGCCGTCCACGTATGCGCGCTCGTCGCCCTCCAGGTACTCCCGCGTGAGACCTTCGGAGATGAGCCCGGTCATGGTGTGCGAGACGCCGACGAACTTGCCCCGTCCCGTGCGGTCGGAGAACAGCCAGTCGGAGTCACGGACGACCGAGCCGCGCCGCGACTCGGTGGTGAAGTAGCCGGCCTGGCCGCCGGGCGCGAGCGCGTCCGCCCAGGAGGCGTCGGCCGCGGAGGTGACCTGCACCTCCAGGTCGTCCAGCGTGCGCCCGGTACCGTTGACCAGGCTGACCCTGGCCTCGGACCGGTACGGCATCGGCCACCACGTCGTGTACCAGCCGCCGCCCGCGGTGTCCACGGCGAACAGCAGCGACTTGACCGGGTACTCGCCCAGTCCGGCGCCGAAGAACTCGCCGACCGGAGAGTCGACGGTGGTCCGGCCGTCGAAGTCGAGCCGCAGCCGCAGCCCGGCCAGGGCGTCGTCGGTGGCCGACGCGTCCGGGACCCGCACCCGCAGCGCGGAGATCGCGCCGGAGCCGGTCACCCGGGCGAACTCGCGCTGCTGCCCCGCCGTCAGGCTCGCCTTCTGGGTGACGGTCTGCGCGCCGGGCCGGGCCGGCTTGGGGTCGCGGGTGCCGGACGCCTTCAGCAGGTTGACGACGTCGGAGGCGTTCTCGGCGGGGTCGAACCGCCGCACCCCTTCCGCGTCGGGGAAGTGGCGGTAGGTGACGTGGTAGAAGAGCGGGTTGTGCTGCGTGTACACCCGCATGGACTGGCGGTACGGCATCGGCACCTTGATGTAGACACCGCCCGAGCTCTGGTCGGCGTTGGCCACCAGCGGGAAGACGAACGGCCCGCCGACCTGCCCGTTGACCAGGCTCTGCAGCGGCGCGCTGACGACCACGGCGCCGTCGAGCTCGATGGTGATCGTGCCGGTGGCCGACACGTCGCCGCCGTCCCTGGTGAACCAGATCGAGGAGATCTCGCCGGCGCCCGTGTCCTCGGCGATCACGCACTGGCTTCCCGAGGTGCGCAGGCAGGAGTACACGCCGCCGAACCCGTCCTGGAAGTTGGCGCCGGCCCGGTCGAAGCTGGAGAACTGCCGGGTCTGGGTACCGGGGCTCAGGTACGGGAGCCGGTCGAGGCGCCGGAAGACGTCCCAGCCGATCGGCCCTTTGTCGGCCCCCGCCGCCGCGACAGCGGGCTGCGCTGTCACGGCGACGGGGGCGGCCACGAGAAGCAGGCTCGTCGCCAGCGCGGCGAGCAGCTTTCGCATCATCCGCGTGCCTTTCACAGGGTGGTCTCGCCGTTGAGGCCGAAGAAGTCGTGCCACTTGACCCCGGCCCCGAAGGCCGACGTGCCGTTCGACAACCCCACGAACACGTCGTTCGTGGTTCCCTTGGTGAAGGTGACGATGTCGTCCTTGCCATCGCCGTCGAAATCACCGGTGTAGGGGAACTCGCCGTTCGGAGCGAACCAGTCGTTCCACTTCACGCCCGGACCGAAGCCCTGACCATCCGAAATCGCGACCCACACATCACCGAGATTGTTGTTCGTGAACGTGACGATGTCGTCCTTGCCGTCACCATTGACGTCCGCGATCCGGGGCTGCTCACCGGCGAGCGCGAAATTGTCGTGCATCTTCACCGCGGCGTTGAAACCCGTCCCGGTGGACGTCGCCACATACACGTCATTCGTCGAACCCTGAGTGAAGACGATGATGTCGTCCTTGCCGTCACCGTTGACATCACCCACGGCCGGGTATTCGCCGTTCAAGGCGAACCAGTCATGCCATTTGACGCCGGCGCCGAATCCATGGTCGTTGGACAAGGCCACGTACACGTCGTTGGCCGTGCCACGGGTGAACGTGACGATGTCGTCCTTGCCGTCACCGTCGAAATCGCCGACCGCCGGCACTTCACCGCTCGGCGCGAAGAAGTCGTGCCACTTGGTCGCCGCCCCGAAGCTGTTCCCGGTGGACGGCGCCACGTAGACGTCGGCGTTCGCCCCCTGAGTGAAGGTGACGATGTCATCCTTGCCGTCGCCGGTGAAGTCGCCGGTCAGCGGGACCTCGCCGCTCAACGCGAAGTAGTCGTGCCACTTGACCGACGTGCCGTCGAAGGCGTTGCCGGTCGACTTCGCCACATAAACGTCGGCGTTCGCGCCGTGCGTGAAGGTGACGATGTCGTCCTTGCCGTCACCGTCGAAGTCCGCCGGAGAACCGCCCAGGAGCGAGCCGCCGCCACCGTTCACGAGGGACATGTAATAGTCCCAGTTCCAGTGCGGGCCGGGGTCGGTGTGGTCGTTGCCGGGGAGCTCATTGTGGCCGACGATGTTCGCGCGGGTGCGCGGGATGCCCCACTTGTCGGCCAGGTAGCGGGTCAGGGCGGCCGACGAGCGGTACATCGCGTCGGTGAACCACGACGGGTTGTCCACGAAGCCCTCGTGCTCGATGCCCAGGGCCTCGGCGTTCGAGGACCGTGCGTGGTAGGCGGTGTCGGTGTCGCGGACCATCTGCGTGACGTCGCCGTCGGACGAGCGGATCACGTAGTGGGCGCTGACCTGCGCGGACGGGTTCTGGAACCAGCTGATCGTGCCGGCGTAGGAGCCCTGGGTGACGTGGATGACGATCTTGCGGATGGGGCTGGAGCGGCCGGGCGAGTAGTTGTTGCCGTTGGCGGGGACCCAGTGCGCCGGCGGGTAGTCGGTGCTCAGGATGCCGGCCTGGGGTTCACCGGTGGTGGCCGCCAGGGGCTTGACCTTCTCGTACGTGCCGCGCTCCGGCCTCACCTTGCGCGGCTGGACGACGACCTCGGCCTTGATGCCCTGGGCGAGCAGGCCGTAGACGGTGTCGGCGTACAGGCGGGCCACCTGGTCATCGGCGGCGCCGCCGTAGCGTGCGACGACCGGGTACCAGGCGTTGACGTCCTTGCGCTTCGACGCGTCGAGCCCCGCCTGGTCGGCGAGGGCACGCAGGACCGCCGCGCCGCCGCGGATGTTGGCCGCGGTGTCGCTCTTCAGGTCGGTCTCGGACTCGCCGGTGAGCTTGGCGGCCTGTTCGAGGCTCTTGTGCTGCGGATTGCTCACCAGGTGCATGACGCCGTAGCCGTTGTCGCTGCTGGGTGAGCCGTTGTGGCCGTCGAGATGCGTCTCGCCGTAACCGACCGCCACGAGCAGGTCCTTGGGGACCTGGTATTCCGCTGTCGCGTCGGCGAACGCCCTGTCCAGCCCGTCCGCCTGGGCGGCGACGGCGGGCCTGGCGGTGAGCAGCAGCCCGCCGACGGCCGCGCATAAGGCGGCCTTACGCACATGCTTCCACTGCATTGTTCCGGCTCCTTCTAGAGGGTGGTTTCGCCGTTCAGGCCGAAGAAGTCGTGCCACTTGACCCCGGCGCCGAAGGCCGACGTGCCGTTCGACAGGCCGACGAAGACGTCGTTCGTGGTGCCCTTGGTGAAGGTGACGATGTCGTCCTTGCCGTCACCGTCGAAATCACCGGTGTAGGGGAACTCGCCGTTCGGAGCGAACCAGTCGTTCCACTTCACGCCCGGACCGAAGCCCTGCCCATCCGAAATCGCGACCCACACATCACCGAGGCCGTTGTTGGTGAACGTGACGATGTCGTCCTTGCCGTCGCCATTGACGTCCGCGATCCGGGGCTGCTCACCGGCGAGCGCGAAATTGTCGTGCATCTTCACCGCGGCGTTGAAACCCGTCCCGGTGGACGTCGCCACATACACGTCATTCGTCGAACCCTGAGTGAAGACGATGATGTCGTCCTTGCCATCGCCGTTGACATCACCCACCGCCGGGAATTCGCCGTTCAGGCCGAAGAAGTCATGCCATTTCTGGCCCGCGCCGAACCCGTTCCCGTTGGACAGGGCCACGAAGACGTCCTGGGTCGTCCCGCGGGCGAAGGTCGCGATGTCGTCCTTCCCGTCGCCGTCGAAGTCGCCGACCGCCGCGATCTCGCCGCCGGGCGCGAAGAAGTCATGCCATTTCGCGGCGGGACCGAAGCCCGTGCCGGTGGACGGCGCCACGTACACGTCGCCGCTGGAGCCGTGCGTGAACGTGACGACGTCGTCCTTGCCGTCACCGGTGAAGTCGCCGGTGTAGGTGGTCTCGCCGCCCAACCCGAAGAAGTCGTGCCACTTCACCGACGTGCCGTTGAAAGCGGTGCCGCTCGAGGTGGAGACGTACACGTCGGCCGAGGCGTTCTTGGCGAACGTGATGATGTCGTCCTTGCCGTCGCCGTCGAAGTCGGCCGGCGAGCCCGCCTGCATGCCGTGCATCCAGGCGGCCTCGTTCAGGAGCGAGCGGGCCTTGGCCTCGGACTGGTCGTAGCGGTCGGGGAAGGCGGAGCGCTGGACGCTCTGGGCGAGCTGCCCCGGGGTGTAGCCGGGGTTGGCCGCGTCGTTCCTGATGGCCCGGGTGAAGAAGGAGTTGGCGGCGAAGCTGACGTCGAGGATCTGCTCAGGGGTGCCCCAGCCCTGGCTCGGGCGCTGCTGGAAGACGCCGAGGGAGTCCTTGTCGCCGCAGTTGAGGTTGTTCATGTGGGACTCGACCCAGCCGGTCTCGAACGCCGCGAGCATCACCTTGTCGTTGGCGTTGAGGCTGCGGCCGACCCGGTGGACGGCGGTCGTCACCCACTGGTCGTGGACGGCGGGGACGGACGGGCAGGCGAGGAGGAGTTCGGCGTTGGAGCGGTGCTTGCCGGGGTCGGGGGCCGCCTGGGCGGGCATGGCCGAGGCGGCGGCGATCGCCAGCGCGCCCGCGGTGACGGATAACGCGCGGCCGATTCGGGATTTGCGCATGATGTCTCCTGGATCAGAGGGTGGTTTCGCCGTCGAGGCCGAAGAATTCATGCCATTTGATGCCGGTGCCGAAGGCGGAAGTGCCGTTCGACAACCCCACGAACACGTCGTTCGTGGTGCCCTTGGTGAAGGTGACGATGTCGTCCTTGCCGTCACCGTCGAAATCACCGGTGTAGGGGAACTCGCCGTTCGGAGCGAACCAGTCGTTCCACTTGACCCCCGGACCGAAGCCCCGGCCGTCGGAAACGGCGACCCACACATCACCGAGGCCGTTGTTGGTGAACGTGACGATGTCGTCCTTGCCGTCGCCATTGACGTCCGCGATCCGGGGTTGCTCACCGGCGAGCGCGAAATTGTCGTGCGCCTTCACCGCGGCGTTGAACCCCGTCCCGGTGGACGTCGCCACGTACACGTCATTCGTCGAACCCTGGGTGAAGACGATCAGGTCGTCCTTGCCGTCGCCGTTGACATCGCCGACGGCCGGGAACTCGCCGTTGAGCGCGAACCAGTCGTGCCATTTCACGCCCGTGCCGAAACCGGTCCCGGTCGACAGCGCCACGTACACGTCGTTGGCCGTGCCACGGGTGAAGGTGACGATGTCGTCCTTGCCGTCACCGTCGAAGTCTCCGACCGCGGGAATCTCCCCGCTCGGCGCGAAGAAGTCGTGCCACTTCGCGGCGGCGCCGAAGCCCGTGCCGGTGGACGGCGCCACGTACACGTCGGCGTTGGATCCCTGGGTGAACGTGACGACGTCGTCCTTGCCGTCGCCGGTGAAGTCGCCGGTCAGCGGGACCTCGCCGCTCAACGCGAAGTAGTCGTGCCATTTCACCGATGTGCCGTCGAAGGCGGTGCCGGTCGACTTCGCCACGTAGACGTCGGCGTTCGCGCCGTGCGTGAAGGTGACGATGTCGTCCTTGCCGTCACCGTCGAAGTCCGCCGGAGAACCGCCCAGGAGCGGGCCGCCGCCACCGCAGTTGCCACTGGTGTGCTTGGCGGCGGCTTCGCTGTAGCGGAGAGCCACGCCGTCGATGACGATCGGCTGGTTGCCGCCGTCGGCCTCCTGCTCGTAGTGCAGGTGCGGTCCGGTGGAGTTGCCGGTGCTGCCGACCTTGCCGAGTTCGGCGCCGTAGTCGACCCACTGGCCCCTGGTGGCCGTGATCCGGTCCAGGTGCGCCACGAGGCTCGTCCAGCCGCCGCCGTGATCCACGCGGACGTAGTTGCCGTAGCCGGGGTGGCCGGTGACCGTCTCGATCACCGTGCCGGGCGCCGAGGCCAGAGCGGGGGTGCCGAGGTCGCCGGAGCCGGCGATGTTGAAGTCGATGGCGTTGGCGACCTCGGTGGAGTGGTGGTAGTAGTCCCGCACCTGTCCACACGGCCACGGGGCGCGGAAGTCGGGGCGGGGCCCGGCCGCGGCGGCCGGGGCGGGCGGGATGAGGAAAACGCCGGCCGACAAGGCCGTCACCGATAACAGGATCCTGCTTCTCACGTGGTTTCTCCTGTCTGGAGGCCCGTTTTCGGGCAGGGCGCGGCAACGCGGCGCGAGGGTTGCCGTGCCGCGCGGAGGATTAGCGGGTCAGAGAGTCGTCTCGCCGGGCAGGCCGAAGAAGTCGTGCCACTTGCCGCCGCCGGCGAAGGAGGTGCCGGTCGACAGGCTCACGCGCACGTCGGCGGACGGCGTGTGGGTGAAGGAGACGATGTCGTCCTTCCCGTCGCCGTCGTAGTCGCCGACGTACGGGAACTCGCCCGCCGGGGCGAAGTCGTCGTGCCATTTCGTGGCGGCCTTGAATCCGGCGCCGTCCGACAGGGCCACGGAGACGTCGGCGGCGGGGTTGTTGGTGAAGGCGGCGATGTCGTCCTTGCCGTCGCCGTCGAAGTCGCCCACGCGGGGCTGGTCCGCGCCGGGCGCGAAGCTGTCGGCCACCTTGGTCGCGGGGCCGAAGCCGTGGCCGGTGGACATGGCCACGTACACGTCCGCCGTGGAGCCCTGGGTGAAGACGATGATGTCGTCCTTGCCGTCCCCGTTGACGTCACCGACGGCCGGGAACTCGCCGTTCAGGCCGAAGTAGTCATGCCATTTCTGGCCGGCGCCGAACCCGTTCCCGCTGGACAGAGCCACGTAGACGTCCGCGTCGGCGCCGCGGGTGAAGGTGGCGATGTCGTCCTTGCCGTCGCCGTCGAAATCGCCCACCGCCGGGACCTCACCGCTCGGGGCGAAGAAGTCGTGCCATTTCACGCCCGGTCCGAAGCCGTTGCCGGTGGACGGCGCCACGTACACGTCGCCGGTGGTCCCTTGGGTGAAGGTGATGATGTCGGCTTTCCCGTCGCCGGTGAAATCGCCGGTGTAGGGGAGCTCACCGCTCGGGGCGAAGAAGTCGTGCCACTTCGCGGACGCCCCGAAGCCCGTGCCGGTCGAGGCGGCGGCCCACACGTCCGCGCTCGCCCCGTGGGTGAAGGCCACGATGTCGTCCTTGCCGTCCCCGGTGAAATCCGCCGGCGAGCCGCCGAACATGGTCCCGCTGGTGCCCGTGTAGTACACCTCCAGTTCGGCGATGGAGGTGAAGGTGCGGGTGCCGCCCGGGGCGCCGATGACGCGCACGCCGTCGCCGTCCACCGGGTTGAAGCCCAGCTCGTACGTGCGGTTCGGGCCCGCCGTGTTGTCGTACGGGTAGTCAGGCGTGATGCGCAGTCCGGTGACGTTCACCCATTCGTGGTTCCTGCGGACCTGCACCCGCAGATCGCCCGCGAACCAGCCGCCGTCGCCGAAGATCTGCCCGCTGGTGAAGGCGACCTTGTTCATCAGGTATTCGCGCGGCCAGGTGTAGCCCCACCAGCTCGCGCCCTTGCGCTCGTCGTTCCAGTCGTCCTCGCTCTGCGCCTTGTTGCCGTCGTTGTAGAAGCCGACGTTGCCGAAATGCGCCACCCGCTCGACGCCGGTCGTGCCCGGCTCGCGGGCCAGGTTCCTGGCGCCGTCGGGCGTGTTGGCCGGGGTGGTGTCCACGTGCGGCTCCAGGCGCATCTTGCGCAGCGAGAACGTGTACGCCCAGTGCTGCCCGTCGGGGAAGCCGCCGCCGCACGGGCAGACGTTCGACTGCAGCCACATCGACTTGCCGTCGGCGCTGATGTACTTGGACGGGATCGTGGTGGCGTAACCGCCGTGCTTGGTCGTGGTCCACGGGTAGCCGCCGAAGTCCTTGCCGAAAAAGTGCTTCCACGGCCCCCACGGCGTGGGCGACTCGTAGAACTCGAAGGTGTACTCCGTCCAGGATGTGTAGAGGTAGCGGTTGAGCGGCTTGTTGTACACCACGCCGCCCTGGCTGAGCACGGTCAGGTTCTTGGCCCGGTTGGCGGTGTAGACGTCCTGGTAGATGCGCCGGTCGTCGTGCATGACCGCGACCCGGCGGCCGATGTCCGCGGACCAGGTGGGCGCGCCGGAGGCGGCGAAGCCGCTGACGAACTCCCAGGCCGACCGGTTCTGCACCTGGTCCTTGGGCACCCGGGCCAGCCACAGGTCCACCGGGTCGGGCACCCGGTTCGCGAAGGAGTCGCGCCAGTTGTGGTCGAGGCCGTAGGCGTAGACGTAGCCGTCGGGGGCGTTGCCGTACGCCTTGCCGTAGTCCAGGAACATGATCGTGGTGAACACCCCGTTGCCGAACATCGGCCCCGACCTGTCCCAGGTCCACGTCCTGCCGTGGTCGGTCGACTTCGCGATCGTCGCCGCCGGGGCGTCGTCGAAGTCGAACGCCAGGTCCTGCACGGCCAGGTAGAGCGTGCCGGCCACGCAGGCCATGCCGGTGGGCTTGCGCGTGTGGTTCGCCGTCCACACCTGGCCGACGTTGTCGCCGATCGGCAGCTGCGCGCCGGTCAGGTTGCCGGGCATGCCCGAGATGCGGGCCACGCCGATGTCGCTGTACGTGCCCGCGAACCCGATGCCGTCACCGTAGGCGGTGTAGACGTTGTCGTCGTCGGACCAGCAGTTCGGCCACAGGTCGCCGTGGTTGCGGTTGTCGCCCGCGGCGGGCGCGCCGACCGTCGCGCCGGAGTCGATCTGCACGGTCGAGAAGAACGGGCTGGGCGGCGGCGAGGCGGCGGCCGTCGCCGCCGGGACGGCGGTGATGGTCATCGTGAGCAGCGTGGCCAGGCCCGCGCCCAAACATCGTCGAACGATCGAGAACATGACTTCTCCTGGCGGTGCGGGACTCCTGAGCGCATGGCAGTCAGGAGGCCGTGAGGTGGGGGTGAAGGGAGAAGAGATCTGAGCAATCGATTTCTGGATGAACGTACAATCGCGGCCTGACAGCCGTCAAGCCCTGATTTGTCAGGATTTCAGTTGAGCATTTGCCCAGGTAAACCACTACATTTCAATATTTCAGGAAATGTGGAAGTATGATCATGACCGGAAAGCGATTCCTGGACCAGGACCTCGACCCCAACCTGCGGCGAGGAGGGGCGCGGGGCTCCGCGATGGTAGAAACTTGGTGCGATGCCCACTATCTACGATGTCGCACGGGAGGCCGGCGTGTCCGCCGCCACCGTTTCCCGCGTGCTCAACGGCGCCCAGACCGTCGACCCCGCCATGGTCGCCCGGGTGCTCACGGCGGTCCGCGAGCTCGGCTACCGCCCCAACGCGGTCGCGCGCAACCTGCGGCGCAGCCGTACGTCACTCTGGGCCGTGATCATCTCCGACATCGGCAACCCGTTCTTCACCTCCATGGTGCGCGGCGTCGAGGACGTCGCACAGCAGGAGGGCTACTCGGTCGTACTGTGCAACAGCGACGAAGACCCGGCCAAGGAGGAGACCTACGTCGCGGCGGCGCTGAGCGAGCAGATGGCCGGCGTCATCATCTCCTCCTCGGGCAGCGTCAAGGCGGCCAAGACGCTCATCGACTCGCCCGTGCCCGTCGTCGCCGTCGACCGCGAGCTGCCCAGGGGTGCCGTGGACACGGTGGTGGTCGACAACGAGGGAGGCGCGCGCACGGCCACCGAGCACCTGCTCGCGGCCGGATACCGGCGGATCGCGTGCATCGCGGGGCCCGAGGGTGTGAGCACCGCCGACCTGCGCCTGCGCGGCTACACGACGGCGCTGCCGGGTGACCCTGTGATCGTCCGCGCGGACTTCCGCGAGCAGGGGGGTTACGACGCCATGGCCGCACTGCTGTCCTCTCCCGAGCCTCCCGACGCGGTCTTCGTGGCCAACAACCTCATGACGGTGGGCGCGCTGCGCTGCCTGACCGAGCGCGGGGTGGACGTGCCCGGACAGGTCGGCCTGGTCGGCTTCGACGAGATCCCGTGGGCGGACCTGGTGCACCCGTCGCCGTCGACGGTGACGCAGCCGACGTACGAGCTGGGCCGCATGGCCGCCCGCCTGCTGGTCGACCGCATCGCCACCCCGGCCGCCAAGCCCGCCACGATCGTCCTGCCCGCCGAGCTCCATCCCCGCGGGAGCTCCACCCCCCGTTAACGGCTCGCGAGCTCGTGGGCGATGTGGGAGGTGGAGTCGTACAGGTCCCGGTAGAGCCCGTACAACCGCGCGTAGTCCTCGGCGGCGGCCGGGTCGGGCTCCACGACGGACGCCACCGGGTTCCAGCCCGAGCACGAGACGCCGCAAGCCTGGGCCGCCAGCATGGCGTCGCCGAAGGCGGCGCCCACCGTGTGGGTGGACAGGACCTGCTCCTGCTGGAGCACGTCGGACACGATCCGCGTCCACAGCCCGCCCTTGGTGCCGCCGCCCACCGCGACCAGCCGCTTGGCCGACCCGCCCGCGGCCCGCATGGCCTCCAGGTTGTGCAGCACGCCGAAGGCGGTCGCCTCCAGCGCGGCCCGGTACAGGTGGCCGCGCCCGTGCCGCAGCGTCAGCCCGATGAGGGTGCCGCGCGCGTCCGGGTCGAAGAGAGGCGTGCGCTCTCCCGCGAAGTACGGCAGCATCAGCAGCCCCTCCGCCCCGCGCCCCACCGCCGCGGCCTCGGCCGTGAGCGACTCGAACGAGGCGCCGGTCAGGTCGCGCAGCCATCCGGTGACCGCGCCCGACGTGGCCATCCCCGCCGCCAGGTTGTACGTCCCCGGCGAGACCCCCACGGTCCCCCACAACTGCGGCGAGACGGCCCGCGAGGCCAGCACCTCGACCAGGAACATCGTCGTCCCGTACATGAGCATGACGTCGCCCGGCGAGGTCGCCCCCACGCTCAGCGCCTCGGCCCACGCGTCGATGGTCCCGGCCGCCACCGGGATCCCCTTCGGGAGCCCGGTGGTGGCGGCGGCCGCCTCCGTCACGGTGCCGACGACGTCGCCGCTCCACGCCAGCGCGGGCAGCTCCAGCTCGGGGAAGAGCTCCCAGTCGTCGATCCACTCGTGGGTACGGGTGTCGTACAGGGGCGTGCACTGGCTGGCCGCGTGATGGTCGAGCACGTACGCGCCGGTCAGCCGGTACGCCAGCCACGAGTGCGCCATGAAGATCCGCCGCGTCCGGGCCCACACCTCGGGCTCGTGGGTGCGCAGCCATTCCAGCTTCGGCCCCACCGCCTGGGAGGTCAGCGGCGACCCGCACCGCTCCAGGATCGCGGAGGCGCCGTACCGGGAGGTCTGCGCCGCGATCTCGGCAGTGGCCCGGGTGTCCACCCCGTACAGGATCGCGGGCCGCAGCGGCGTGCCGTCCTGCGCGCAGGGCAGCACGCACGGCCCGATCCCGCTCAGCCCGACGGCGGCGACGTCCGGGCGGGCCAGCTCCGCCACGATCGAGGTGAAGTCGGCCCACCAGACGTCCTGCGCCGAGTGCTCGAACCAGCCCGGCCGTGGCGAGGCGGTGCGGTGTTCGCGGACCGCCGTCGCCACGACCGTGCCGTCGGGCGCCACGAGCACCCCCTTGGAGCTGGAGGTGCCGATGTCGACTCCGAGGAACATCAGTTCTGCCCCGACAGGTCGAACTGCTTGTAGAGCTCGGCCGCGTTGTCCTTGGTGACCTGCGTCGTGCCGAGCACCTGCTTCTTCTCGACCTGCTGGCCGTGCAGGATCTTGTTGACGGTGTCGGCCGCCTCCTGCGCGCCCGTCGGGTAGATGAACGTGGCCGAGAGCTGGCCGAGCTGGACCGCGCGGATGCCGCCGTCGGGGATGGCCAGGCCGTCGATGCCGATGAACTTGATCTTGTCGGCCTTGCCCGCCGCCTGGGCCGCCAGGTACGCGCCCAGCGCCATCGGGTCGTTGTGCCCGTACACGAGGTCGATCTGCTCGTGCTGCGCGAGCCACTGCTGCATGATCGGGGTGGCCTGCTCCTTCACCCACTTGCCCTCGCGGTCGGCGATGATCTTGATCTTGGGGTTGGCCGCGACGGCCTCGCGGAAGCCCTTGTCACGGTCGATCTGCGGCTGGTTGGACATGATGCCGCGCAGCTCGACGATGTTGCCGCCGTCCGGCAGCAGCCTGACCGCCTCCTCCCCCGCCTTCCTGCCGATGAGCACGTTGTCGCCGCCGATGAAGGCGGTGTAGCAGTCGGTGTTCACGGTGCGGTCGAGGACGATCACGGGGATCTTGGCGTCGCACGCCTGCTGCACGGCCGCCGTCAGCGGCGCGGGCTCGGTGGGCGAGACGATGAGCGCGTCGACCTTCTGGGTGATGAAGTTCTGGACCTGGGAGACCTGCGTGGCGCTGGACTGCTTGGCGTCGGCGATCGGCAGCAACTCGATGTCCGGATATTTCTTCAAAAAGTGCTGCAACTGCAGGTTGAGCTGGGCCCGGTACGGCTCGGCGTTGTTCGACTGCGAATAGCCGACGACGAACTTCTTCTTCTCGCCGGACGACGCCGACGGCGCGGGCGCCTTGGACGCGCACGCGGCGGCCAGGAGCGCGCACAGCACGATGGTGATGGTCTTCTTCATGATCGAGACCCTCCTCGGAAGATCTTGAAGAGATCGGGACGCTGCAGGACGACCGCCACGACGACGATCAGTCCCTTGATGACGAGCTGCCAGTTGTCGCTGACCGCGTTGAGGCCGAGCACGTTGTCCAGGAGCGTCAGGATGAGCGCCCCCACGAACGTGCCGGCGATGGTGCCCTTGCCGCCCGCCAGCGACGCCCCGCCGATGACGGCGGCGGCGATGGCGTCCAGCTCGAACGACTGCCCGGCCTGGGGGTCGGCCGAGGCGCTGTAGGCGGCGTCGATCGGCCCGGCGAAGCCGGCGAGCATGCCGGACAGGGTGAAGACCGCGATCGTGACCGCCGTGACGTTGACGCCGGACAGCCGGGCCGCGGTGGGGTTGCCGCCGACGGCGTACACGTGCCGGCCGAACCGGGTCTTCGTCAGGATCAGGTGGAAGACGACGCAGACCACGATGAAGGCCAGCACCGGATAGTAGATGCGATCAAAGAGGTTGTGCCCGGGGGTGCCGAACAGCTGGAACGCCTCAGCCTGCGGCGTCAGCTTCCCGTCGGCCCCGGCGATCTGGGTGCCGACGCTGACGTTGTCGCTGACCTGCCGGTCGAGCCCGCGTACGACCGAGAGCATGGCCAGGGTCATGACGAACGACTGGATGCGCAGCCAGGCCGTGCCAGCGCCGTTCAGGAACCCGAAAAGGGCTCCCACCGCCATGCAGATCGGCACGATCTGCCACGGCTCCAGCGAGAACTTGGCGAGCATCATCGCGGCCGTCATCGACGCGATGCCCAGCAGCGAGCCCACGGACAGGTCGATGCCGCCGGTCAGGATCACCAGCGTGACGCCGACCGCCAGGATGCCGCGGGAGGCGAAGGCGCCGATGGCGTTGGTGAGGTTGGTCTCGTTCAGGAACATCTCGCCCTTGGTGGCGATCCCCACGGCGAGGATCAGCACCAGGCCGATGTACGCCTGCGCGGCCCCGAGGGCGGAGAGCGTGCGCCGCATCCGGCTCTCCCCCGGCGCCTTCACGGGCGGCGCTGGATCGGGTGGCGCGGTCTTCACGGTTGTCATAGGGTCACCTGCTGTCTTGCCATGGCGGCCTCGAGGATCGCCTCCTGCGTCGCCTGGCCTCTCGGGAACTCGGCGGTGATGCGGCCCTCGCAGAGCACGAGGATCCGGTCGCACATGGCGAGCAGCTCGGGCAGCTCGGAGGAGGCCACGAGCACGCCCTTGCCCTCGGCGGCCAGCGACGACATGAGCGCGTGGATCTCCGCCTTGGCGCCCACGTCGATGCCGCGCGTGGGCTCGTCCATGAGGATCAGCGAGGGCGCCGTGAGCAGCCACTTGGCCAGCACGACCTTCTGCTGGTTGCCGCCCGAGAGGTTGCCGACGGTGAAGCGCAGTCCGGGCGTCTTGACCCGCAGCGCGCGCACCTGCTGCTCGACGGCCGCGCCCTCGCGCCGCCGGTCCACGGTCCAGAACCGCAGGTAGCGCCTGAGCGATGACAGGCTCGCGTTGAAGGCCACGCTGTTGCCCAGCACGAGGCTCTGCGCCTTGCGGTCCTCGGCGACCAGCGCGACACCGCGCTCGATCGCCTGCTTGGGGCTCCTGGGACGGTACGGCGCGCCGTACAGGCTGATCGATCCCTCCGACGGCCGGTGCACGCCGAAGATCGATTCGAGCAGTTCGCTGCGCCCGGCGCCCATGAGCCCGGCCACGCCGACGATCTCCCCGGTGCGCACGGTCAGCGAGATGTCCCGTAGCGCCGTGCGCCCGGTATCCCGGTCTCCCGGCACGCGGAGCCCCTCGACCCGCAGCAACTCCTCACCTTCGGTGGCGCCGTCGGCGCGCGGGAACATCTCGCCCAGGGGGCGGCCGACCATCATCTGGATGAGCTCGTCCCGGTTGATGCCGGTGCGCTCGCCGATGTACTGGCCGTCGCGCAGCACGACGACCCGGTCGGCGATCTCCTCCAGCTCCTCCAGCCGGTGCGAGATGTAGATGACGGCCACGCCGCGCCCGGTCAGGTCGCGGATGACCTCGTACAGCCGCTGCACCTCCGCGTCGGCCAGGGCCGAGGTGGGCTCGTCCATGACCAGGACGCGGACGTTCTGCGACAGGGCCTTGGCCACCTCGATGAGCTGGCGTTCGGCGATCTTGCACTGTTTGACGAGCGTGCGCGGCGACAGGTCGAGCCCGAGGCCGCGCAGCAGCTCGGCGGTGCGCGCCTCGGTGGCCCCGCGGTCGAGGAGCGCGCGTTCCTGGCCGAGGAAGATGTTGTCCGCGACGGACAGCTCGGGCACCAGGTTGAGCTCCTGGTGGATCATGGCGATCCCGTGCCGCCGCGCGTCCTTGGGCGAGTGGGTGTGCGCCACCTCGCCGCCGATCTCGATCTCGCCCTCGTAGTCCTTGAACACCCCGGCCAGGATGTTCATCAGCGTGGACTTGCCGGCGCCGTTCTCCCCGAGCAGGGCCACCACCTCGCCCTCCGCCACGGTGAGCGACACCCCGTCGAGGGCCCGCACGCCGGGGAAGGACTTGCCGATGGCCCGCATCGCCAGGACGGTGGTCACCGCAGGCTCCACGCCGTGTAGGAGGCCGCCGACCAGGGGGTCTTCGGGGTCAGCTGGACGGTGATCTCCCGCTGCCCGCGGGTGACGCCCGCCGGGATCTGGTAGACGTCCTCCAGCCACCTGCGGGTCCGGTTGCCCAGCGGCTGCACCCAGTCGGCCAGCCGCCGCCCGTTGACGGTGACCTCGGCGTGCTGCCCGGCGACGCTCTGGTCACTCGTACGGCGCACCTCGACGCCCTGGTTGTTCCGGTCGATCGTGAGCCGGAACGTGACCGGGGTCTGCGTGACCCGCTGGGTGGCCTTGAGCGTGACGGGGTTCCTGAAGTCGCCCTCGAACGCGGACTCCAGCGTGGTGACCTCGCCCTGGCCGGTGTAGCCGTGCTGCCGCTCGCTCGCCGGGTCGCCGACCGTCAGCGAGTCCGTCTGCGCCGTGGCGCTGCGGTCGGAGCCGTACCAGTAGGCGGTGGAGGAGTAGACGCCTTCGACGTCGTTCGTCCAGCCGTGCTCGATGTCGAACGTCAGCGAGCCCGCGAACGGCACGGCGTCGCCGATCATCAGCCGGTACGCGCCGGTGCAGTCGTTCTCCGCCGGGCAGCCGGTCGCCGGGGCCAGGTGGGCGGTGTTGCCGTGGAACGGGGTGCTGAAGGTCTCGCGGTTGAAGTACCAGCCCGCCTGGTAGAAGTCCTCGGTGCCGGTGCCGTGGATCTGCGGGGTGCGCGAGCCGTCCACGTAGACGCGCTCGTCGCCTTCCAGGTAGTTGCGGTTGGTCGGGCCGCGCATGGTGTGGCTGATCCCGACGAACTTGCCCTGCGCGCCGGAGACCCGCAGGAAGGGCCAGCTCGTGCCGGGGGTGGTGCCGCCGGCGCGCGACTGCGTCCTGAAATAACCGACATTTCCTGATACAGGGCGGTTGGCTGACGTGACCGTCGCCTGGCCTTCGATCGTGCGGCCGGAGTCGTTGAACAGCTCGACCGTCGCGCCCGTCCGGTACGGCATCGGCCACCACGCGCTGAGCGTGCTGGTCGCGGCGTCGACCGCGTACATGAGCGACTTGACGGGCAGCATCGCGTGCCCGCTGCCGAAGAACTCGCCGGCCGGCGAGTCCACCGTGCGCCGGCCGTCGAACGTGATCCGCAGCCGCAGCCCCTGCAGGATCTCCTGCGCCGTCCTGATCTTCGCCAGCTGGGGCTGGTCCATCGGGAAGGCGAAGGTCCGCTCGCCCTGCCACGTCTGCGCGACGATCGTGTAGTGGTGCGCGGCCTCGGCGGCCGCGTCGCCCACGTCCACGGTGTCGGTACGCTTGCCGGCGCTGTCCACCCAGTACGTGAACTCGTTGTAGTCGAGGTCCGACGAGGCGAACACGTTCTTGATCGTGATCTGCGACTTGCCCTTGGTGGCACTGGCCGGCAGGTCCACGACCTCCTCGGCCCACATCCCGGCGGCGCCCAGCCTGCTCGGCGGCCACTGGGCCACCTCCTGGCCGTCCACCAGGACCTTGGCGACCTGCCTGCCGATGGCCGGGTCGATGCGCCTGGTCAGCCGCACGCCGTCGTTGGCGGGGTCGATCTTCACCGTGAACTCGCTGGAGCCGTTCCGGCCGAACGCCCGGCCCTCGTCGGCCTCGGTCTCAGGCAGCACCTGCTCGGCCTGGGGCAGCTTCAGCTTGATCGCCGACAGCAGGCCGGCGCCCTGGGTGCGCGCGACCCGTACCGACTGGCCGGGAGCGAGGCGGATCGCGGCGTCCTGGGAGCGCGCGCCCGGGACGGCGGGCTTGGGGTCGCCGCCCGCCTTGAGCCGGTCGATGACGTCCTGCGCCTTGTCGGCCGGGTCGAACGTGCTCACGCCCTCGGCGTCGGCGAACGTGCGGTAGCTGACGTGGTGGAAGAGCGGGTTGTGCTCGGTGGTGATGCGCATCGAGCGGGTGAACGGCATCGGCACCTCGACGTAGACGCCGCCGGAGCTCTGGTCGGCGTTGCCCACGAGGGGGTAGGCGAAGGGGGCGCCGAGCTTGCCGTCCACCAGGTCCTGGAGGCTCGCGTCCACCACCTTCCTGCCGTCGAGCTCGACGGTGATCCTGCCGGTCCTGCTGACGTCGCCGCCGTCCCTGGTGAACCAGATGGCCTGCACCTCGCCGGCGCCGGTGTGCTCGGCGATCACGCAGCCCCCGTCGTCGGTGCTGCTCAGGCACGAGTACGTGCCCTCGAACCCGTCGTTGTTGTCGCCGGTGCGGTCGAAGCTGGAGAACTGCTTGGTCTGCACGCCGATGGGCAGCTCCGGCAGCCGGTCGAGCCTGCGGTAGACGTCCCACCCGACGGGTCCCTTGGCGCTCGCCTGCGCCTGCGCCGGTGCGCTGGGGCCCTTGGCGCTCGCCTGCGCCTGCGCCGGTGCGCTCAACCCGCCCAGGACGAGCGCGGCCGCGAGGAGGAGAGGACTAAGCCGCATCGCCGAACCCCTCGAACTCGACGCCCAGCTGCTTGCAGACCGCTTCCAGCTCGGCGATGTAGTCGCCGGGGACCGCGTGGATGTGGTTGGAGCCGAACCGCCCGAGGAACTCGGTGGCCGGCACGTGCAGCCTGGTGAACGCGTGCGGCCACTCGAACGTGGACTGCCGGGCCATCGCCTCGTTGGTGGCGTCGTCGTACAGCTCGAAGTCGCCGCGCATCACGTGCATGCGGTACTGACCGTCCCTGCGGGTGAGGCGGGCGAACGTGGCGGCGCCGGGCGCGGCGAGGTGGTGCACGCTCGCGCCGCCCGCCGGGAAGAAGAACACCTCGGGGTAGAAGTGCGTCCTGGCGAGGTTCTCCTCGGGGTCGTCGGACCTGGCCGCGTACCAGGTGGCGTGCTGGCCGGAGTTGCACAGATCCCAGACGTCCTTGTCCGCGTGGTAGTGGCGGACGTCGGCGAAGAGCACCGGGTCGCCGCTCAGCAGCTTCAGGATCTGCATCGTCAGCGCGCCGTCCATGTCGGCCTCGGTGGCGCAGACGTGGGTGTCCTTCGGGCCCTCCCAGTCGTACGGGTCGTTGAGGAAGGCCTCGGCGAGGTCCATCGTGCAGAAGTGGGTGGTCAGCTCGGGCTGGCCCTTGATGCCGGAGAAGTCCAGGTTCCACTCGTCGATGAGCTCGCGCATCGCGTAGTACGTGCGGATCTGGCGTTCGAGCAGGTCCGGCGTGAGCTGCTTGCCGTCGTAGTGCACGTTCCCCTTGGCCTCGAGCCACTGGCGGGCCTGGGTGACCCGCGTCTGAGAGGCGTTCTCACTCCGCCGGACGATCTCCCACTGGTCGATCTCCTCGACGTCGACGCCGAACGTACGCATCCACTGGTCGGTGTTGGCGACGGCGGTGTACATGCCCATCGGCCGGCCGCCGATCCGGCCGAACGTCGAGCCGCGCAGGCCCCGGACCGCCTGGGCGGCCCGCACCTCGGTCAGCACGCGCTCCCTGACGGCGGGGTCGTCGATGTCTCCCCAGGCGCGGGCGTGCACCCGGCCGATCTGGTCCAGGCCACCGCCGCCGGCGAGCATTCCGACCATGCCGGGCTGCGCGGGGTCGATGTTCGCCATGAGCAGCAGCGGTCCTGGAGTGGACTCGGCGGCCAGCATGGTGAAATGCGGGAAGGCCCAGACCGCGTAGTTGAAGATGGTCAGATCGGGCCGGCGATCGGCCAGCCATCGCGCCTGCGACGTGGCCAGCTCGTTGGTCCACACGATCTCCGGCGCCACGATGACCTCGTGGCCCTCCTTGCGCAACGCCTCCGCCAGGGCGGTGGTGGCGTGGGTGATGTGCTCAACGAGATCGCGGGCGACGAAGTCCCGCCCGTCCGAGATGCTCAGCACTCCGATACGTGCCACGGGTTGTCCTCCATGCATACGAGAAATCGATTGCTCAGAAATCGATTTCCCTCAACCTAGATCCGACCTTTTGACCCGTCAATCCCGCTTCACATCACAGAATCACAACGGTGAACCGATTTCTCAAACCCCGATCCCAAGGCCCACACCGGCTCACCGTCGCGGACGACCAGCAGCCGCCACATCTCACCTCCAGCGCCCCGTCCACCCAAGCCCGGCCACCATCGAGCCCCGACCATCAGCCCGCCGGTCGCCCCAACGCCGTCCCGGCGCGCTAGTCACCCCCACGGCAGCCCGCACCTCCCGCGCACCGCTCACCCACCCCCAGCGGCGGCCCGGGCCTGCGCCATCGTGGCGGCGGTTGCCGCCCGGAGCGCGGTCGCAGGTCTCGGGGAGATATCGATTCCCGGATTTGGCAAGCCGTAGCAGGAACTTCTTGACGGTGGCCGCCCCGACGCCTACCTTTCTGGGAAATCGATTGCTCACCCCCCGAGCTTTCTGCAAGATCAGGAGGATGCGACATGTCGGCTTTCGAGAGGGTGACCCGCCGATCTCTGCTGCGTGGCGGCGCCGTCGTCTTAGGGTCGGCGATGGCGGCACCGCTGCTGTCCGCGTGCGGGGGCGGCGGGAAGACCGGCAACGCCAAAGAGCTGACGTTCTGGAACTTCTACGGCCCCAACCCGCAGGCCGACGCGCAGAGCAAGTGGTTCACCGACCTGGTGGCGGCGTGGAACGCCAACAACGAGGTCAAGGTCAAGCTCCACTACCTGCCCGTCTCCGAGTACCTCGCCGGCACGGCGCTTCAGACCGCGTTCTCCGCCGGTCAGGGGCCGGACATCTTCCTGCTCAGCCCCGGCGACTTCCTCCGCTACCACAACGGCGGCGTACTGGCCGATCTCACGCCGCACCTCAAGCCCGACCAGATCGCCGACTTCGACGGCGGCGTGCTGGACACGCGCAAGGTGGACGGCAAGATCTACGGCCTGCCGATGGAACAAGAGCCGCTGGCCATGTACTACAGCATCGACGCCTTCGAGAAGGCGAAGCTGGCCGAGGGCGACCTCCCCCAGACCTGGGACCAGTTGCTGGACGTGGCCGCCAAGCTGACCACCAAGGACCAGTTCGGCATCCTCTTCGAGACCATCCCCGGCTACTACCAGAACTTCACCTGGTACCCGTTCATGTGGATGGCCGGCGGCTCGGCCGTACCGGGGAACGGCGGGGCCGGGTTCAACGCGCCCGGCGTACACCAGGCGCTGAAGCTGTGGCAGGACGCGGTCAACAACAAGGTCGCGCCGCGCAAGCCGCAGGGCGACGGCGCGGGCAACGCCCCGGCGAACCTCGCAAGCGGGTCCGTCGCCATGCAGCAGAGCGGCATCTGGTCGGTGTCGCAGCTGGAGCAGGAGAAGAAGGACTTCAAATACGGGGTGTTCCGGCTTCCTGTTCCTGAAGGCGGGACTTACACCACCGACATCGGCGGGTGGGCGTTCGTCGCCAACGCCAAGGGGGCGAACCCGGAGGCGGCGGCCAAGTTCATCGCCTGGGCGCTGGGCGCCACCGACGCGACCGGCGTCGAGCGCGGCCGGCAGTGGAACACGGTCGTCAAGACGAACCTGCCGGCCCGCAAGTCCGTCCAGGAGGCGGCCAAGGCGGCGGGGGCGTTCGACAAGCCGGCGCTCAAGGTGTTCCTGGAGCAGGTGGTGCCGGGCGGCCGGGGCGAGCCCCGCTACACGCCTGAGGTGTACAAGGCCGTCTCGGACGCCATCCAGGCCACCCAGCTCGGCGGGGTGGACCCGGCCAAGGCTGCGACGGACGCCGCCGCCAAGATCGACACCTTCCTGAAGGGCTACAAGGGTGCGGCCATGCTCTGACGCCCTCGCGGGCGCCACCCCACGGCCACAACTGTCCGGCCGGGCGATGGACGTGCGGTCATGCTCTGCCACCCGCACGGGCGCGACCCCACGGCCGCTACCGTCCGGCCGGGCGATGGGCGGGAGATCATGCTCTGACGCCTTCGCGGGCGCCACCCCACGGCCGCTGCCGTCCGGCCGGGCGACGGACGTGGGGTCATGTTCCAGCCGGGCCTCGGCGACGCGGCCCTCCGGTCGCGTCGCAACGGTCCGGTTGGGGGCAGGCGCCCGCGTGTCCCCAGTGAAACCGCGCCGGAGGCACCCGGCGACCGGCCCTCTGAGCGAAAGGCGGTAGTGGTGGCCACATTGGTCGATCCGGGTACGGCGGTCGCCGGCGAGGCCGTGCCCCGCGTGTGGTGGACCCGGCGCAGAAGAGAGGCCCTGGCCGCGTACGCGTTCATCGCGCCCGACCTGCTCGGCCTGCTCGTCTTCGTTGGCCTCCCCATGGTGCTGGCCGTCGGCGTGTCGCTGTTCAGCGTGGACGGGTTCGGCGGCTACACGTACGTCGGCCTGGACAACTTCCGCCAGATGGCCGAGGACACGCAGCTCTGGCAGAGCGTCAAGGTCACGCTGACGTACATGGTGACCTTCGTCCCCATCGGGTTCGTCGTCAGCCTCGGCCTCGCGCTGCTGGTCCGCGACCACTTCCCCGGCGTCGGCCTGGTGCGCACGATGTTCTTCCTGCCGCACGTCATCAGCCTCGTCGTGGTCGGCGTGGTGTGGCAGTTCCTGCTGGCCGACAAGCAGGGCGCGGTGCCCGCGCTGCTGCGGCCGGTGGGCCTGGGCGACGTGTCGTTCCTGGGCAACCCCGCGCTGGCGCTCGGGTCGCTGGTGGTGATCAGCATCTGGTTCCTCATGGGGTATCAGATGCTGATCCTGCTGGGCGGGCTCAAGGACATCCCCAAGGAGTACGAGGAGGCGGCGCGCGTCGACGGGGCCACCTCGTGGCAGCGCTTCCGCCATGTCATCTGGCCGCTGCTCCGGCCGACCAGCTTCTTCGTGCTGGTCAACTCGACCGTCGGCGCGGTGACCGGTCTGCAGGCCTTCGACCTCGTCTACGTGCTGACCAAGGGCGGTCCGGCCAACAGCACGTCCAGCGTGGTCTTCTACATCTACCAGCAGGCCTTCACCTTCAACAACTACGGCTACGCGGCGGCGCTGACCACGGTCGTGGTCGGGTTCCTGGTCGTGGCCACGGGGCTGATGTTCGGGCTCACGAAGGGAGGCAGGTTCGATGTCGGTTAGGCTGCGCGCCCTCGTCGGGTACGTTCTGGCGGCCGTCACGGTGGCGCCGCTGGTCTGGCTGCTGGTGACGGTGCTGAAGCCGGCGGACGAGCTGTTCGAGGTGGCGCTGCCCAGCCGCTTCACCCTGGACAACCTGCTCTACGTGCTGACCGAGGTGCCCATCGGCAGGTACATGCTCAACAGCCTCGTCGTCTCCGTGGCCGTCACGGTGGTCGCGCTCGTGCTGCACTCGATGGCCGCCTACGCGCTGGCCCGGCTGCGCTTCCCCGGGCGGCAGGTGATCTTCTCGATGATCGTCTCCACGCTGCTGGTGTCGCTGCCGGTGATCCTCGTGCCGCTGTTCCTGGTGGCCAGGCAGCTCGGGCTGCTCGACACGTACGCGGGGCTGATCCTGCCGGCGATCTTCCACGCGTTCGGGATCTTCCTGCTCCGACAGTACTACCTGACGATCCCGCGCGAGCTCGAAGAGGCGGCAGATCTCGACGGATGCGGATATTTCCGGCGCTGGTGGCAGGTGGTCGTGCCGCTCAGCCGGCCCGTGCTCGCCTCGCTCGCCGTGCTGTTCTTCCTGGCCAACTGGAACGCGTTCCTCTGGCCCTTGACCGCCACCCGCGACCCCGAGCTGCGCATGGTGCAGGTCGGCATCGCCACCCTCCAGGGCCAGTACGGCTCGGCCTGGAACTACGTCCTGGCCGCGACGGTGATCGCGGCCGTGCCCACCTTGATCGCGTTCGTGCTCGGCCAGCGCCGCCTGGTCGAGGCGATCAAGACCTCCGGATTGAAGTGAATGAGGATCATATGAGCTACGGAAACCACGGCAGCAGCCTGCGTGACCTGCCCCGCCTGCGGTCGTCCAGGCGCAAGCGGGTCTCCAGCTACGACCGCACGGGCGGCAACGAGGACCGGCTGACTGTCGAGGCCGGCACCACCGTGACCCTGGCCGACATCGAGGGCCCCGGCTCGATCAACCACATCTGGTGCACGGTGGCGCTCCCGCTGAAGGACGTGCCGGACGCGGTGGACGTCGACTACCTGCGCAGGCTCGTGCTGAAGATCACCTGGGACGACCAGGAGCACCCCAGTGTGCTGGTGCCGCTCGGCGACTTCTTCGGCATGGGCCACGCCAAGACCGCGAACTTCGTCTCCGCGCCGCTGCAGATGAGCCCGCAGGACGGCAAGAGCTTCAACTCGTGGTTCCACATGCCGTTCGCCAGCCGCGCGAAGGTGGAGCTGATCAGCGAACTGTCGGCCGAGCCGGTCTTCTTCTACTACTACGTCGACTACGAGCTGTTCGACTCGGCGGCCGAGGACCTCGGCTACTTCCACGCGCAGTGGCGGCGCGAGCGGCCCACCGACGGGGTTCCGCAGGGCACGCAGAGCAACCGCGAGTACCAGGTCGAGGGCATCAACGACACGGGCGACGGCAACTACGTCATCCTCGACGCCGAGGGGCGCGGCCACTACGTGGGCTGCGTGCTCAACATCCGCAACCTGCGCGAGACCAGCGACTGGAACTGGTACGGCGAGGGCGATGACATGATCTTCATCGACGGGGAGCCGTTCCCGCCCTCGCTGCACGGCACCGGCACCGAGGACTACTTCAACACCGCCTGGTGCCCGACGCAGACCTACCACGCGCCGTACCACGGCATCACCATGCCCGGCGGGGACAACTGGAGCGGCGAGATCTCCCTCTACCGCTTCCACGTCGAGGACCCGATCACGTTCACCGAGTCCATCAGGGTGACGATCGAGCACGGCCACGCCAACAAGCGCTCGGACGACTTCTCGTCGGTCGCGTACTGGTACCAGACGCTGCCGCACAAGCCGTTCGGGCTCGCGCCGGTGGCGGAGCGGTTGCCGTTCCCGCCGCCGCCCGCCCTGGCGTAATCGATTTCTCCTGCCCGTGTCTCCGAGATCGGACGAGGTTGATCAAGATCCAAGATGTCGCGCGGCACGCCGGGGTCTCCGCCGCGACGGTCTCCCGCGTGCTCAACGGCCGTTCCACGGTCAACCCGGAACTGGCGGGGCGGGTGCTCGCGGCCGTGCGGGAGCTCGGCTACCGGCCCAACGGGGTGGCGCGCAATCTCAGGCGCAGGCAGACGACGTTGTGGGCGGTGCTGGTCTCCGACGTCGGCAACCCGTTCTTCACCTCCCTGGTACGGGGGGTGGAGGACGGGGGCCGGCAGTTCGGGTACTCGGTGGTCCTGTGCAACACCGACGAGAACCGGGCTCGGGAGGCCGAGTACATCGCGGTGGCGCTGGCCGACAACATGGCCGGCGTGATCATCTCTCCGGCTGACGACTCGACGGACATCTCCGCCCTGGTCGCCGCCGGCACCGCCGTCGTCACCATCGACCGCGAACTGGCCGAGACCGAGGTCGACGCGGTGATGGTGGACAACGAGAAGGGCGCGGAGATGGCGACCGCGCACCTGCTGTCGTCCGGCTACCGGCGGATCGCGTGCATCACGGGCCCGCGGCGGATGTCCACCGCCATGCGGCGGCTGCGCGGCTACCATCGGGCGCTGCGCGCGGCCGGCGTACCGGTGGATCGTGCCCTGGTGCGGCACGCGGACTTCCGGGAGGAGGGCGGCTACTCGGCCATGGCCGCGCTGCTGGACGAGGGGGTGGAGATGGACGCCGTGTTCGCGGCCAACAACCTCATGACGGTGGGGGCGGTGGAGTGCCTGACCGAGCGGGGGGTGCCGATCCCCGAGCGGGTGGGGGTCATCGGGTTCGACGACATCCCGTGGGCCCGGCTGTTCCGGCCCGGGCTGAGCACGGTCCGGCAGCCGACGTACGAACTGGGGCGGGCGGCGGCGCAACTGCTGGCCAGCCGGATCGACAACCCGGCCCGGCCGGCGGCCCGGATGGTGCTGCAGACGGAACTGCACCCCCGCGAAAGCTCCCGCCCCCGGCACGACTGAGAGCTCAGGGCCGGCGGCCGCCGAGGGCTCGCGCGACCGTGAGGCTGTCCTCGTAGATGTGGTAGCGGGTGATGAGCCCGTCCTCGACGGTGAGGTGCAGCGCGAACGGCGAGGTGTACGCGACCCCGCCGGCGCGTACCGTCTGCGCGATCTCCCCGAGCACGACGGCGTGCGTCCCGTCGACCAGGATCCGCGCCACCGACGTGCCGTTCAGCTCGGGCACGTGGTGGGCCTCCAGCGAGCGGAAATGGTCCGCCACGTCGGCCCGGCTGGACCGGGGCCGGATCCACGGCACCGCGGAATGCCCCTCGGCAGGCCAGTCGAGCTGCCAGTCGACCGGCTCGGCGAACAACTCCGCGGTGCGGGGATGATCGCCCTTGGCCATCCTGCGCAGCAGCTCCTCCACGACGTCACGGGTGTCAGTACTCATGCCGCAACCCTCTCGGCAAAGGCCCGGGACGTCGATTACCTCCGAGATAAGGGGCACGGCGGTCACCCGCCAGGCCGTCCGACCGTCAGCGCCGGGCCCCGACCGCGGCACGGGCCCCCTCCACCGAGAGGGCCGGCGCGGTGGCCTCGCCGATGCCCGACGCTCCGGTGACCAGGGCTCCGGTGACCAGGGCAACCTTTGCGTGCGACGGGTTGCTCACGTGCCTCCTCCGGCTATTTGCCGGTCGCGTTCCGGCCGAGCCAGTCGCGGTAGCTGATCGTGCCGAGGACAGCGCCGTCCTCCGGAACCAGCGACCGCTCGCTCAGCTCGCTGCCGAAGTAGCGCGCGTGCGGGTCGGTGACCACCTCGCGCGGGTCGCCCCAGGCGGTCAGCGCCTGGCGGAAGAACTCGTCCATCCGGTACTCCTTGGGCCCGGCGATCTCGACCCTGCCGTTCAACGGCGCTCCGACCGCGGTCCGGCCGACCGCCTGGGCCACGTCGTCACCCGCGATCGGCTGGAACAGCACGGGTGCGATGTGCACCTTGCCGTCCGCCGTGGCCTCGTCGGCGATGCCCCGGGCGAACTCGAAGAACTGGGTCGAGTGCACGAGCGAGAACGGGATGCCCGACTTCTCGATCAGCTGCTCCTGAGCGATCTTCGCCGCGAAGTAGCCGTTGTCCGGCATCCGCTCCGTACCGACGATCGACACCGCGACGTGGTGGCCCACGCCCGCCGCCGCCTCCGCCGCGAGCAGGTTGCCCGTGGAGGTCTCGAAGAACTTCAGCACCGCGGCCGGCTCGAACGACGGCGAGTTCGACACGTCGACCACCACCTGCGCACCCGCCAGCGCCTCGGCCAGCCCTTCGCCGGTCAGCGTGTTGACGCCCGTGTTCGGTGCCGCCGCCACCGCCTCGTGACCGTGCTCGCCCAGCTTCGCCACCAGCTTCGACCCGATCAGGCCTGTCCCGCCGATTACCACGATCTTCATTGCGATCCTTTCGCTCCGCCGGGCCACCTCGTCGCCACCCGGTCGCCAGCTAAGACCGGACAGCCTCCGGGCTTGTGACAGCCGCGGCGAAATTGCTTCACAGCCGAGGGACGATCTCTCCGGTCAGCGTGGTGGAGAAGGAGCTACGGCGTGCCCCGGACGGGGGCCTGCCACATCGCGACGATCGCGTCGATCAGGCCGTCGGCCGTGTCGTCCCAGGTGGGCCGGAAGGTGGGCGCGTGTTCGGCCAGGGCCCGTTCCCGCTCGACGCACATCTGCACGATGAGGTGGCGGGCCATGGTGGTGCGTTCGCGGTGGTGGCCGGCGGGCCGGCCGGGCATGCACCGGGCCAGGCCGTCGCTGAAGAGCCGCAGCACCGGGGCGGCGGTCAGGGCCTCGTCCACCATGATCGCGTTGAACGCGGGGTCGGCCATGACCTGGGCGGCGAAGCGGGCGTACCAGGTGGGGCTGCCCAGGGTCTCCAGGTGTTCGGTGAGCGGGCGGACCAGGCAGGCGACCCAGTCGCGCAGGTCGGTGGAGCCGTCGATGTCGGCCATCATGCGTGTGCGGATGCGCTCGATCTGCTCGGCGTGCTTGCGGGCGATCGCGCGGATCAGGTCGGCCTTGGCGCCGAAGTGGTAGCTGACCGCGGCGTTGTTGCCCTGCCCGGCGGCCTCGCTGATCTGGCGGTTGCCGACGGCGTGCACGCCACGCTCGGCGAACAGCCGCTCGGCCGCGGCCAGGAGCGCCTCCCGGGTCGCGCTGACCTGCTCGTCCCGTGTCATCTTGCTGATCATCGTCATTCACCGCACCGGGACTTTCGCGCAGCCCGCGACGGCCCGGTCCCACAAGCCGCCGCAGGTCCTCGGCCGTGCCGGCGAGGCGTGACGGAAGGACAGCCTATTCAAGCGACGGACCGACGGTCGTCCCGTCGAGGGCTGCTCCGGCTTGACAGGCATCCGCCCCACGCTAGAGTTTAAATCAATCGGTTGATTTAAACCATCCGGCCGACGCGAGTGCGGGGATCGGCCAGGCCCGCGAGACGGCCCGTGGAGCTCGCTTAAGCGCATTCCAGGAGGAAACAGTGACGACAATCCCGGAGTACGACATCGCCAGATCGGCGAAGTGCCCGCTGGACCCGGCGCCCGCGATGCGGGCGCGGCAGGAGGAAGGCCCGCTGGCCCGGGTCCGGCTGTGGGACGGCAGCACCGCGTGGCTGGTGACCGGCCACGCCGAGCACCGCGCTGTGCTCGGTCACCCCAAGGTCAGCGTCGAGCCCGCGCGCGGCATCCCCCGGCTCTCCCCGGCGGAGGCCACGGCGATGGACAGCATGGCCAAGGCGGGCTCGGCGAGCCTCGGCTTCATCATGATGGATGATCCCGAGCATGCCCGCCTGCGGCGGATGGCGACCTCCGCGTTCACGGTCAAGCGGGTGGAGGCGATGCGCCCGGCCACGCAGGAGATCGCGGACGAGCTGATCGACCGGCTGCTCGCCGGCCCGAAGCCCGCCGACCTCGTCGAGGCGTTCGCGCTGCCGCTGCCCTCTCTGGTGATCTCCAACCTGCTCGGCGTCCCGTACGACGACCACGAGTTCTTCCAGGCCAACAGCAGGACCATCATCAACCGCAACTCGACCGCGGAGGAGCGCGGACAGGCCCAGCACCGGCTGGCCGAGTACCTGGACGGGCTGATCGGCGAGAAGCTCGCCAAGCCCGGCGACGACCTGCTGTCCGGGCTGGTCGAGCGGGTCAAGGCCGGTGAGCTGTCCCGGCAGGAGGCCGCCCGCATGGGCGTGCTGATGCTGTTCGCCGGCCACGAGACCACCGCGAACATGATCACGCTGGGCACCCTGGCCCTGCTGCAGGATCCCGACCAGCTCGCCCTCCTCCGCGAGAGCGACGACCCGAAGCTGATCGCCTCGGCGGTCGAGGAGTTGCTGCGCTACCTCACGATCACCCACGGCGGGCTGCGGCGGGTGGCGCTGGAGGACATCGAGATCGCCGGCCAGGTCATCCGGGCGGGCGAGGGCATCATCACGGTCAACGAGACCGCCAACCGCGACCCGTCCGTCTTCCCCGACCCGGACCGGCTGGACCTCCAGCGCAACCCCCGGCTGCACGTGACCTTCGGGTACGGGGTGCACCAGTGCCTGGGACAGCCGCTGGCGCGGATGGAGCTGCAGGTCGCCTACCCCGCCCTCCTGCGGCGGATCCCCACCCTGACGCTCACCGCCGAGCTGGAGCAGATCCCGTTCAAGCACGACGGGTTCGTCTACGGGGCCTACGAGCTGCCCGTCACCTGGTGACCGAGGAGGACATCGTGAAGATCATCATCGAGCAGGACAAGTGCGTCGCGTCCGGGCAGTGCGTCATGGCCGCCGACGACGTGTTCGACCAGCGGGACGAGGACGGGGTCGTGGTGCTGCTGAACGACGACCCGTCGCCCGAGCGGCTGGCGGACGTGCGGCAGGCCGCCCTGGTCTGCCCCGCCCTGGCCATCACCGTCGAGGAGTGACCGAAGGCGGCCAGGGCCGATGCGGGTCCACCATCCCCCAGCAGGAAGGCAAGCGTCATGGACGATCGCCTGATGTACCGGCGTGAGTTCTACGTCGGAGGTGAGTGGGTCACACCGGCGGGCGGTGAGGTGCTGAAGGTCGTCTCCCCGTCGAGCGAGGAGGTCGTCGGCGAGGTGCCGGTCGCGACCGTGGAGGACATGGATCGCGCCGTGGCCGCCGCCCGCGCCGCCTTCGACCACGGCCCGTGACGCCCGATCGGCCTGACCTCAGGATGGCCGGGATGAGGTCGGCCACGTCCATGTCAGCGAGCCGTTGGGGGCTTGTCGACTTGGCGTAATGTCCGGGTTGTCGGGCTGTGCGGAGAATCGTCCCATGCGTAAATCTTCCGCTGCCGTCGCCGCGCTGATGGCAGCCCTGGTCGCCGGCACCGTCACTCCCGCGTCGGCCGATGTCCAGGAGACCGGCGGCCCGTCTCTCAGCTTCGCCCTGCTCGGCGACACTCCGTACGGCGCCGACCAGCGGGCGGCGTTCCCCGCGCTGGTCGACGCGGTGAACGCCGACCCGGACGTCCGCTTCGTCCTGCACGCCGGTGACGTCAAGGATGGCGCGTCCACCTGTGACGACGCGCGCTTCGCCGACCTGGCCAAGCTGTTCGGCACCTTCGACGACCCGTTCGTGCTGACCCCCGGCGACAACGAGTGGACCGACTGCCACCGCACCGCCGCCGGGGGCTATGTGCCCACCGAGCGGCTCGACGCGGTCCGCACGTTCTTCTACCCGAAGGCCGGTCACACGCTCGGCCGCAACCCGATCGGCGTGCGGACCCAGGCGTCCGACAGCCGGCACAGCGCCTACAAGGAGAACGTGCTGTTCCGCCGGCAGGGCGTCGTGTTCGCGACCGTGCACGTGGTCGGCAGCGAGAACGACCTGGCGCCGTGGTCCCAACTGCCGGGCGGCGACCGTCCCGACCTGCGACTGGCCGAGTTCACCGCGCGCAAGGCGGCGGCCCTCGACTGGATCGACACCGCCTTCGACACCGCACGGCAGACGAACGCGCCCGGCGTGATGCTCCTGATGCAGGCCGAGCCGACCGACACTCCCGGGTTCTCCGAGATCCGCGCCCGGATCACCGACCGTGCCAAGGCGTACGGCAAGCCCGTCCTGCTCGTGCACGGTGACGAGCACGTGTACGAGGTGGAGCCCGGCTACGCGGGCGTCCCCAACCTGACGAGGCTGGAGACCTACGGCGTCACGGCGACCCAGTGGCTGCGCGTCACGGTCGAGCCCCGCTCGCGCGCGGTGTTCTCATGGCGGCCCCAGACGGTGCCCGCCTCCTGAAGGCCGCCGGCCCGGAGCGCCCGCTCCGGGCCGCCGGCTCAGCCGCCCGGCCGTTCGGCGTGGTGGCAGGCGGCGTAGTGGTCGCCGACCGCCTCCAGCGCGGGCTCGACCTCGGCGCACCGCTCGGTCGCCTTCCAGCAGCGCGTGTGGAAGCGGCATCCGGGTGGCGGCGCGACAGGGCTCGGCGGGTCGCCCGCCAGCATGATCCGCTGCCGGCCGCGTAGCCGGGGCTTCGGCACGGGTGCCGCGGAGAGCAACGCCATCGTGTACGGATGCGCAGGCTCCCCGTACACCCCGGCCGCGGGCCCGACCTCGGCCAGCCGCCCGAGATACATCACGCCGACCCGGTGCGACACGTGCCGCACCACGGCCAGGTCGTGGGCGATGAACACCAGCGCCACGCCGAGCGTGCGCTGCAGCTCGGCGAAGAGGTTGACCACCTGCGCCTGCACCGACATGTCCAGCGCCGACACCGGCTCGTCGCACACGATCACGTCCGGTTCGGTGGCCAGCGCGCGGGCGATGCCGATCCGCTGCCGCTGCCCGCCGGAGAACTCGTGCGGGAACCGGTTCATCCGGTCGGGGGACAGGCCCACCAGCTCCAGCAGCTCGCCGACCCGCTCCCGCATGGCGCGCGCGTCCGGGCACAGCCGGTGCACCCGCAGCGGCTCGGCGACGATGTCATGCACCGTCATGCGGGGGTTCAGGGAGGTCAGCGGGTCCTGGAAGACCATCTGGACGCGCCGCCTGATGTCGCGCGGCACGCCGCCGCGGGCGAAGAACGGCCGGCCGCGGAAGGTGACCTCGCCCTGGTCGGGGCGTTCGAGGCCGACGAGCATGCGGGCCAGCGTGGACTTACCGCAACCCGACTCGCCGACGATGCCCAGGGTCTCACCGGCACGCAGCTCCAGGTCCACGCCCGCGACCGCGCGCACGGCCCCGCCCCTGGACAGCATCCCGCCGCGATAGGTCTTGTGCAGCCCGACGGCCTGCAACACGGGCCGGTCAGACGCGGGCTGGTCAGACACGGGCTGGTCAGACGCGGGCGGCATCGAGCATCTCCTCCGAGTGGTGGCAGGCGGCGTACCGGCCGGTGCCGGCCGGCAGCAACGTCAGTTCCGGGCGCGTGGTCGAGCACACCTCGCTCGCCCGCGCGCAGCGCGGCGCGAACGAGCACCCGGGCGGTACGCTCGCCGGGCTCGGCGGCGCCCCGGGGATGGCACGCAGCGACGCGGCCGGGCTGTCCAGGTCGGGGATGGCGGCCAGCAGCGCGTCAGTGTAGGGATGCGCCGGCAGGTCGTACAGCTCGCCGACCTCGCCGCTCTCCACGATGCGCCCGGCGTACATCACCGCCACCCGGTCGCTGACCTCGGCCGCCACGCCCAGGTCGTGGGTGATGAGCAGCACGGCGGTGCCCAGCTCGCGCCGCAGCCGGTCGATGAGCTCCAGGATCTGCGCCTGGACGGTCACGTCCAGCGCGGTCGTCGGCTCGTCGGCGATGATCAGATCGGGTTCGAGCGCCACGGCCATGGCCACGAGGATGCGCTGGCGCATGCCGCCGGAGAACTGGTGCGGGTAGTCGTCCACGCGCGTGGCGGCGGCCGGGATGCCCACCAGGTCGAGCAGTTCGACCGCGCGGGCCCTGGCCTGCTTGCGCGAGGCGCCCCGGTGCACCCGGAACAGCTCCCCGACCTGGTCACCGACGCTGAGCACCGGATTGAGAGCCGACAGGGCGTCCTGGAAGACCAGCGTCATCGCGCTGCCGCGCAGCGCACGGCGCTCCTCGGCGGACATCGCCGTCAGGTCCCGGCCGCCCAGCCGGGTCGCCGCGGAGCGCACCCGGACGTTCGGGCCGTCGAGCAGTCCCATGACGGCCTTCGCGGTGACGGATTTGCCCGACCCCGACTCGCCCAGCAGCGCCAGTGTCTGGCCGCGTTCGATGGTCAGGTCCACGCCCCGCACCGCCGGGACCTCGCGTCCGTGGGCGGTGAAGGTGACGTGGAGGTCGCGGATCTCCAGGACGGGTGCCTCGCTCACTGCACCCCTTTCTCAGATGTGACGAAACTTGGCGTCGACTTAGCCGAAGTTGCCGAAAAACAACTCTCATATTGCCTTTCACGCCCGATCCTGGCAAGCTTCCTCGAAATCGGATGAAAGGGACTGCCAGTGCTGGAAGCCGCGAAGAGCTATAAGGGTTACCGTTCCTACGAGTACCTGGAAGCAGGCGTCGACTACCGGGAGTTCGACCTGGCGCCCGAGTTCGGCAGGGTTCCGGCGTACCAGGGGCCCGAGCTCACCACCGAGCAGACCGAGCGCGTCCGCCGCCTGCTCGTCGACAGCCTGGTCGTCTCGCTGCACGACCACCCGTCGATCTTCCCCGACGACATCGGCCAGACCGTCGACTACAACCGCACCGCCCGCCACCACACCGGCTACGCCGGCCTGGCCCGCTCCGGCATGACGGTCGTCTTCGACAACCTCATGGACGGCACCTGCTGCATCACCAGCCAGGCGGGCTGGAAGTGGAACGACGTGATCGCCGACATCGGCATGCGCCTGTCGGACCTGGCCCACCAGGACTTCCTCATCAAGGTCGAGCGCCTGGCCGACGTGCGCGAGGCGCACGCCGGCGGCCGCATGGGCCTCGTGCTCGCTCTCGAGGCGGCCACGATGATCGAGAACGAGGTCGACAGGATCGACATGCTGTACGGCTTCGGCGTCCGCCAGATGGGCATCGCCTACAGCGAGGCCAACACCCTGGGCAGCGGCCTGAAGGAGCGCGGCGACGGCGGCCTGACCCTGTTCGGCGAGAAGGCCGTGCGCCGCATGAACAAGCTCGGCATCGCCATCGACGTCTCCCACTCGGGCGACCAGACCTCGCTCGACACGATCCGCCACTCCACCAAGCCGATCCTCATCACCCACGCGGGCGCCCGTTCGGTCTGGCCGACGAACCGGATGAAGCCGGACTCCGTCATCAAGGCGGCGGCCGAGCGCGGCGGCGTGATCGGCCTGGAGGCGGCCCCGCACACCACGCTCTCGCCCGACCACCCCCGCCACAGCCTGGAGTCGGTCATGGACCACTTCACCTACTGCGTGGACCTCGTCGGCATCGATCACGTCGCCTTCGGCCCCGACACGCTGTTCGGCGACCACGTGGGGCTGCACGACACCTTCGCCGAGCACCTGTCGCTCAACGAGGCGCACGCGGGCACCCCGTACGAGAAGGTCGCCTACGTGGACGGCCTGGAGAACCCGGCCGAGTGCTTCTGGAACATCATCTCCTGGCTCGTCGCCCACGACTACTCCGACGACGAGATCACCAAGGTCATCGGCGGCAACGTCATGCGCGTGCTGGAAGAGGTCTGGTTCTGATGAGACGCTCCATCCTCGTCTTCGCCGCACTGGCCATCGCGACGGCGGCCTGCGCTCCGAGCGTGCCGGGCCAGTCGTCGTCGTCCCAGAGCGCGCCGCCGGCCAACGCCGACCGGCTGACCATCGGCACGACCGCCGACGTGGTCAACTACAACCCCCTGGTCGGCAACAGCCGTACCGACTCGTGGGTGACCAATCTCATGTACCCGCACCTGACCCAGATGGACGAGTCGGGCAAGCGCGTCCCGTACCTGGCCACCGAGTGGTCCTACTCCGACGACGGCAAGACCGCCACGGTGAAGCTGCGCGACGACATGAAGTGGTCCGACGGCAAGCCGGTCACCGCCGACGACGTGGTCTTCTCGGTGACGACGGTGCAGAAGGAGAAGTTCGGCGTGGTCGCCGGGCTCATCACCGCGCTGGACAAGGCCGAGGCCGTCTCGCCGACCGAGGTGCGATTCGCCCTCAAGCGCCCTGACGGCACCTTCCTCGACAACGTCGGCTTCTGGCTGCCGGTCGTGCCCAAGCACGTCTTCGAGAAGGCACCCAGCGTGCAGAAGTTCGCCAACGACGCCGACTGGGTGAGCGCGGGGCCGTTCAAGCTCACCAAGGTCGAGCGCGGCCAGCGCTACATCATGCAGCGCGTGGACGGCTTCGGCCCCGGCACGCCTGCGGTCAAGGAGATCGTCTTCCGGGTCTTCCCCGACGTGAACACCGAGGTCCTCGCGCTGCGCAACGGCGAGATCGACCTGATCGGCAACGTGCTGCCGCCCGCCACCGCGACCGAGCTGAAGAACGACCCGAAGGTCACGTTGCAGCAGATCCCGTCGCTGGGCTGGGCGCACCTGCAGTACAACACCAAGCGCAAGCCGCTCGACGACGTCCGCGTCCGGCAGGCGCTCGCGCAGGCCGTCGACTACGAGGCCATCAGGAACATCGCGCTCAAGGGCTTCGCCAAGTCCTCCAACTCCAGCGTGCTCACCCCGTCGCTGCCCGACTACGTGGACCCGTCCTCGAAGGAGTACGTCTTCGACCCGGAGCAGTCCAAGAAGCTGCTGGCCGAGGCCGGGGTGACCGACCTCAGCCTGAGCATGGTCTACGACCAGGCCGACCCGAACATCGCCCGCTGGGCCCCCATGGTCCGCGACTCGGCGAAGAAGGCCGGGATCACGATCAAGCTGCAGGGCCTGGAGCGCAACACGTACCTGGACAAGACGCTCAAGCGCGACTTCGACATCTACGCCGGCTCCTGGGCCGTCATGGACAACCCGCCCGCGAACCTCGGGCTGGCCTTCAAGACCGGCGGGTTCATCAACTACGCCCAGGTCAGCGACCCCAAGCTGGACGACCTGATCGACCAGGCGCAGCGGGCGCTCAGCCCCGCCGACGCCAAGGCACCGATCCAGGAGGCCGCGCGGATCATCCACGACCAGGTCTACGACAACGTCCTGTACGTGGAGACGTTCAACATCGCGCACTCCACGAAGTGGACCGGGTTCAAGCCGATGCCCAGCGAGCTGCTGTCCATCCTGAACCCGCTCTCCCTCGCCGCGGCCAGGCCGGCGGGCTGATCGCCATGCGGTTCATCGGCCTGCGGCTGGCCCGCGGCCTGCTCACCCTGTGGTTCGCGGTCACGGTCACGTTCTTCCTGGTGCGCCTGCTGCCGGGCGACCCGGTGCTGGCCGTGGCCGACCCGAACATGACCGAGGAGCTCCGCCAGAAACTCCTGGCCGACTTCGGCCTGGACAAGTCACTCGGCGCGCAGTACATCGACTACCTCGGCCAGCTCCTGCACGGCAACCTCGGCATGTCGTTCCGTCAGTCGGTGCCCGTCACGACCGTGCTGATGGAGCGGCTGCCGTGGACGCTGATCCTGACAATCTCGGCCATGGTGGTGACGATCGCGCTGGGCATCCCGCTCGGCGTGCTCGCCGCCACCAAGGCCAAGGGGTGGCTGGACCGCCTGATCCAGGTCACCGGCGTCACCGCGCAGTCCCTGTTCGTGCCGAGCGTCGGGATCTTCCTCATGTACGTCCTGGGGGTCTGGCTCGGCTGGTTCCCCATCGGCGGCGCGGTCGACCTCGACGCCACCGGCTTCGGCGCCACGCTCAGCATGCTGCACCACCTGGTGCTGCCGTGCCTGTCGCTGGTCCTCATCCAGCTGGGCGGCTACGTGCTCACCATGCGCACCACGCTCATCGACGCGCTCGGCGAGGACTACGTCGCACTGGCCAAGGCCAAGGGCGTCCGCCCAGGGAAGGTCGTGTGGAAGCACGCCCTGCGCAACGCGCTGCTGCCGACCACCACCATCGCCGGGCTCCAGCTCGGCACCCTGGTCGGCGGCGCGGTGCTGACCGAGACGATCTACGCCTACCCGGGCATCGGCCGCGCCATCTACGAGGCGGTAGGCCAGCTCGACTTCCCCGTCCTGCAGGGCGCGTTCGTGCTGCTCGCGGCGGCCGTCGTGGCCGCCAACCTGATCACCGACGTGGCCTACGGAATCCTCGACCCCAGGGTGCGCACCTCATGACCGTCGCTGCCATCGAGCTCACGCCCAGGCAGCGGACCTGGAGCGCGTTCCGCCGCAACCCGCTCGGCCTGGCCAGCGGCGTCGTGCTGGTGCTGCTGGCACTGGTCGCGGTCCTCGCGCCGCTGATCGCGCCCTTCCCCGAGGGGTACGGCGCCGACACCTCCCAGCCGCCGTCGGCCGCCCACTGGTTCGGCACCGACGACATCGGGCAGGACGTGTTCGCCCAGGTCGTGTGGGGCACCCGGGTCAGCATGGCGGTCGGCGTCAGCGCCTCCGTGCTGGCCATCGTGATCGGCCTGCTCATCGGCGTCAGCGCCGCCTACTTCCGCCGCCTCGACACGCCGCTCGGCGTGCTGGTGGACCTGTCGCTGTCGCTGCCCGTGCTGCCGCTGATGATCCTGGTGGCGGCGCTGGCCGGGCCGAGCGTGCGCACGCTGGCCGTGGTCATCGCGCTGTTCAGCTGGCCCGAGGTGGCCCGCGTGGTCCGCTCGCAGGCGCTGGCGATCGTGCCCATGCCGTTCGTGTCGGCGGCCAAGGTCGTCGGCGGCTCGTCGCTGTGGATCGTCCGCAAGCACCTGCTGCCCGGCGTCATCCCCGTCGTCGGCGTGTCGGTCGTGCTGACCACCTCCCGCGCCGTGCTCGCCGAGGCCGGGCTCTCCTTCCTCGGCCTGGGCGACCCCAACAGCTGGTCGTGGGGGACGATCCTGCACAAGGCGCAGCAGTCCGGCTCGCTCGCCTCCGCCTGGTGGACCACGCTCTTCCCGTCGCTGGCCATCTTGCTGCTCGTCCTGTCCACGACGCTGCTGTCCGTGGCCTACAACGACGCCCGCAACCACAGGAGCGACTCATGACCTTCAGCCAGCGGCTCCCCGACGCCTTCTACGCCGGCGCGCTCGCCCGCGTCCGCGCGGAGATGGCCGCGGAGGACCTGTCGGCGCTGCTGCTCGACGACCCGCTCGACGTCGCCTACCTCACCGGCTTCCACCACTTCCCGAACGAGCGCCCGGTCGCCTGCTGGCTGCCGCTCGACGGCGACCCGGTCCTGCTCGTGCCGGACCTCGAACGCGAGTACGCCCAGGACCAGCGGGCCCGCGCCGAGATCGTGGCCTATCCCGAGTTCCCCGGCCGCCGTCCGCCGTTCGCGGTGCTCGCCGGCCACGTACGCCGGCCCGCGACCGCCGCGTACGCACCCTCCACCAGCGTCGCCCGCGCCCAGGCCCTGGCCGAGGCGTTCCCCGGCACCCGCTGGAGCACCTGCGAGGCCGTCGGCCGCGTCCGGCTGCGCAAGACGCCCGAGGAGATCACCCTGCACGAGGAGGCCGCGCGCATCGCCGACGCCATGCTGGAGGCCGGCGTCGAGCTGGTCAGGGCGGCCCTCGAAGCCGGCGGCGAGCTGCCCGCCGAGACGGAGCTGGCCTCCCACGTCATCAGCCACGGCGCCCGCCTCATGTACGCCAGGCACCAGGACGTCATCGTGGTCCCCATGCTCACCGGCGGCCTCGTCTACGGCGGCCCCAACTCGGCCCAGCCGCACCGGCTGCCGGGCGGCGACCGGCTGCGGGCGGGAGAGACGTTCATGCTCTCGCTCGGCTGCGCGGTCGGCGGCCGGTTCGTCGAGAGCGAGCGCACGTTCGTGATCGGCGAGCCCACCACGCGGCAGGCCCGCTACTACGAGACCGTCCGCGAGGCCCAGGAGACCGGTACCGAGGCCCTGATCGCGGGCCTGACCTGCGAGGAGGCCAACCGCCGCTGCCTGGCGGTGATCGAGGAGGCCGGGCTGGGCGAGTACCTCCGCCACCGGCAGGGGCACGGCATCGGGCTCGGCTTCCACGAGCCGCCGTGGCTGTCCGACGGCGACACCACCGAGCTGGCCCCCGGCATGATCCTGTCCAGCGAGCCCGGCGTGTACGTGCCGGGGCACGCCGGGTACCGCATCTCCGACACCGTCCTGGTCACCGAGTCGGGGCCGCGCCGGCTCACGGCGTACCCGCGCGAGCTCACCGACGTCATCATCTGAAAGGCAGACACGTGTTCGTCGACATCAACGGCAACCCCCTGAACGTCGAGGTCCTCGGCCACGGCGAGGAGACGATCATCGCCCACCACGGCGCCCCGGGGCTCGGCTCGCTCGCCGAGCCGAAGGCCGGCTTCGGCCGGCTCGCCGACGCCTACCGGGTGGTCGTCTTCGACGCCAGAGGATCGGGCAGGAGCGGACAGAACGGGCCGTTCACGCACGAGCAGTGGGTCGCCGACGTCGAGGGCCTGCGCGAATGGCTCGGCGCCGAGCGCATCGTGATCGCCGGCGGCTCGTACGGCGGCTTCATCGCCATGGAGTACGCCGCCCGCCACCCTGACCGCGTCAGCGCCGTCGTGCTGCGCGACACCTCGGCCGACAACGCGAACCAGGAGCTCGCCACCCGCAACGCCGCCGCCTCGTCCCGGGTGCGGATCGACCCGGCCAAGCTGGATCGGATCATGTCCGGCACCGTCCGCGACGACGCGGACCTGAAGGACTGCTGGCGGGAGATCCTGCCGCTCTACGACCACGACTACGACCCGGCCAAGGTCGAGCAGCGCGTGGCCGCGACTCCGTACCACTACCTCACCCACAACCACGCCTTCGCCGTCAACCAGCCGAACTACGACATCAAGCACCTGCTGCCCGGCATCACGGCCCCGGTCCTGGTGACCGTCGGCAGGCACGACTGGATCACGCCGGTCGAGTGCAGCGAGACCATCGTCCGCCTCATCCCCCAGGCTGAGCTGCGGGTATTCGAGAAGTCCGGCCACTCGCCGCAGGTCGAGGAGGCCGAGCTGTGGGAGACGACCGTCCGCGACTTCCTCGACAAGGTGCGCGGGCGGCGCTGAACACGCGATGATGCCCCCGATGGAAGATCTCGACGACCTCGACCGGAAGATCCTCGCCGCGCTCCACGTGAACGGCAGGGCGAGCTGGACCGACATCGCCCAGTTGCTGGGCATCTCCACCAGCACGGTGGCGCGGCGGGCCCAGCACCTGTTCGCCGCGGGCCTGGCCCGCGTGGCGGTGCTGCCGCACCTCGAGCACGACGGGCCGGTGCACGTGTTCATCGTGCGGCTGTCGTGCGCGCCCGGCAGCCAGCTCAGGGTCGCCGGGCTGCTGGCCAAGAACCCCGACATCCGGTACGTCTCCATCGTCACCGGCGGCTACGACATCGTCTTCGAGCTCGTCGCGCCCAAGGACCGCGACCTGTACTCGATGCTGGTCGACGTCGTGCACGCCATCCCCGGCACCCAGCAGAGCGTCGCCGACCTCGTGCTGCACACCTACAAGCGCAGCTACGACTGGAGCGTCCCGGTGGTCGGGGAGCAGGCGGCGCCGTTCGCGCTGGAGCCGCCCCTGCACACCTGCGAGCGCGGGCACCTCGACGACGTCGACCGCGCCGTGCTGGCGGCGATGCGCGAGGACGGGCGGGCCAGCTTCCAGTCGGTCGGCAACCGGCTGGGCATCAGCGAGAGCACGGCCAGGCGGCGCTTCGAGGCCATGGTCGAGCGCGGCTGCGCCATCACGGCCACGTTCATCCCGGCCGCCGCACTCGGCTACGAGGCGGAGCTGCTCTTCTGGCTGTCGGTCGAACCCAGCATGCAGGACGCCGTCGCCGAGCGGCTCGCGAACGAGCGCGGCGTGCGGATGATCGCCTCCCTGCTGGGCCAGACGTCGCTGATCTGCGAGGTGATCGTGCCGACCACGGCCGACATCCACCACTTCACCTCGCGCACGCTGGCCTCCGTGCCCGGCATCCAGTCGTGGACGGCGGGCGTGCAGGTGCTGACGGTCAAACGCGGCTTCCTCATGGTGCCCTGGGCGGAGGAGCGGATCGCCGCGGCGCTGGCCGGCTGACCGGGCCGCGGGAAGAGAGCCCGGTTCCGGTGCGGCCACGCCATCCGGACACCGCCTTACCGGGGTTCCTAGGCGATGCGGGCGAGGTCGCGCATATGGATCGGGTACGCCGGAGGCAGTCCCTTCGCGTACCGCTCGAGTTCGTCGAGGGCGGCCTCGGCGAGGCGATGGACCTCCGTGCCCATGGCTCCGGCGATGTGCGGCGTGAGCTGCACGTTGGGCAGCCCGAACAGCGGTGAGTCGACCGGCAGCGGTTCGGGGTCGGTGACGTCGAGGATCGCGCTGAGCCGCCCGCTCACGCATTCGGCGGTGAGCGCGTCGGTGTCGATCAGGCTGCCTCGGGCGGTGTTGATGACCGTGGCGTGGTCGGGAAGCAGAGCGAGGCGGTCGGCGTCCAGCAGGTTGCGGGTCTCGGGCAGTGACGGCGCGTGCAGGGTCACGATGTCGCTGCGGCGCAGCAGGTCGGGCAGGGGCACGAGGGTCGTGCCGAGGTCCTCGGCGTCCGCCTCGGTGGCGTAGGGGTCGCTCACGAGCACGGTGCGGTCGAAGGCCTGCAGCAGGCGTGCCACCCGCCGGCCGGTGTGCGACAGGCCGACGATGCCGACGACGCCGCCGTAGTTCGACCCGGCGGTCACCCGTTCCCGCCACGCGGAGTCGGCGCCCCGCCGCCGGTACGCCTCGGCGAAGGCGCTCACGCGTTTGCCGCTGTGCAGGATCGCGGCGAGGGTGTACTCCGCGACGGGTACCGCGTTGGCGTTGGCCGCGGAGGTGACGAGGATCCCGCGTTCCCAGCAGGAGGCGTCGGTCAGATGCGTCTTCACGGTGCCGGCCGCGTGCAGCACGGCGCGCAGCCGGGGAGCGGCATCGAGGACCTCGCCGGTCAGGAGCGGACACCCCCAACCTGTGATCATGACTTCGATGTCGCGGAGTCGGGCGCGGCTTGACGGTGAGCCGAGCTCGGTCAGCGCCACGGGGCGGTCGAGCCGGGCGAGGGCGCGTAGTCGCCCGAATCGTGCGTCGTCGAAAAGCTGGCGGATGGTGGGTTCGGACATGACCAGTGCTGTCACGGGCCGGCGGGTCATCATGCTCCTATTCGGTGGTGGTTGCGATCGCGACGCTGTCCCGTACGACGACGTGAGTGCCGAGCACGACCCGCTGGTCGACGGTGTCCGGCGCCATCGCCATCGTGGCGGCGAGCCGGCCCAGCTCCCGGGCGGGAATGTGCACGGTGGTCAGTCCGAGATCGGCGGCGAAGGTGGCGTCGTCGAACCCCACGACCGAGATGTCCTCGGGCGTGCGCAGCCCTGCCTCCCGCAGGGCTTGCAGGACGCCGCTCGCGACGTGGTCGGTGTGGGCGAACACGGCGGTGAAGTCCGGCGGCCCGGCCCGCAGAATGTCGCGCATGCGGGCGTAGCCGGTCTCGCGGCTCCACGCGGGGCCCGCCTCCAGCCGGGGGTCGAGGTCGCCGCCGAGGTCGGCCAGGGCACGGCGGTATCCGTCCCGCCGCCGCACCGTGGTGCTGTGGTCCTGCTGGCCGCTCAGGAGCAGGATGCGGCGGTGGCCGCGCGACAGCAGGTGACTGGTCGCGGCGTACGCACCGCCCTCGTTGTCGTACTCGACCACGCCGGCGGGTACGTCCGGGCCGAGCGGAGGGCGGGCGCACAGCACCAGACGTGAGCCGGTCTGCGCGAGGGAGCCGGCGAAGGCGCTGGTCTCGCGCACGTATTCCGGGCTTTCGGTGACGGCGCCGATGAGGACGATGGCCTGCGCGTGCTGGGCGCTCATCTGCCGCAGCACCTGCAGCTCGCGATCGGGGTCGCCGCCGGTGGTGCCGATCAGGCAGAACCGGCCGGCGTCGGCGAGGGTGTTGGCGATGCTCTGGACCAGGCTCATGAGAAAGCCGTCGTCGAGCATCCGGACCACGATGGCGATCGTGCCGGTCTCCTGGTGGATCAGTGCGCGGGCGTGCGGATTGGCGACGTAGGCGAGGTCGCGGACCGCGCGCATGACCTTGTCGCGGGTTTCCGGCGCCGGCGGATAACTGCCGTTGAGGATGCGTGACACGGTAGACACCGAGACGCCCGCCCGGGCCGCCACGTCGCGGATGCTCGCCCGCCTGTTCTCCATGCCGTTCTCTACCTCCGTGCGCGGTTCCACGCTTTGTTAAAAGGGTTTACTCCAGAGCCTAGCCCGTGCCCTCGCGGCCGGTCCAGGGGAGAGACTCTATCTGCCTGTTTGCGAAGTGTGGGTCTTGACGTACGAGTGAAACCCTTTTAACGTGCCGAGGACCAAGCGCCATTACGTAGCTGTTTCCAGGAGGCAACGTGGCCGTCACCCTCGCTGACCGGCGGACGGACGATCCGCCCACCAGCGCGGCCGAGTCCGCGCGCCGGCGCGGCGGCCGGCGGCAGCGGCTGCGCCGCAGCCGCTTATTGCTGCTCATGATGGCACCGGGAGTGCTGTACTTCCTGGTGTTCCACTACGTCGCCCTGCTGGGCAACGTCATCGTCTTCCAGGACTACCTGCCGTTCGCGGGCATCGCGAACAGCCCCTGGGTAGGCCTGGACAACTTCCGGGCACTGTTCGCCGACCCCGACTTCTGGCAGGCGGCGGTCAACACCATCAGCCTCGCCACGCTGCAACTGATCTTCTATTTCCCGGTGCCGGTGGCCCTGGCGCTGCTGCTGCACAGCCTGACCCGGGGGTGGGTGCGCAAGGCGGTCCAGAGCATCGTCTACCTGCCCCATTTCATCTCATGGGTGATCGTCGTCGCGCTGTTCCAGCAACTGCTCGGCGCGGCGGGCGTGCTCAACGGGCTGTTCGCCGACAACGGCTACCACCTGGTCAACGTCTTCAGCGAGCCGTCGTTGTTCAAGCCGCTGATGATCGCCGAGCTGATCTGGAAGGACTGCGGCTGGGGCACGATCATCGTGCTGGCCGCCCTGCACAACGTCGACGATCAACTATACGAGGCATCCGCGATCGACGGCGCGGGGTGGGGCCGGCGGCTGTGGCACGTGACCCTGCCGTCCCTGCGACCCGTCCTCGTCCTGCTGCTGATCCTGCGGCTGGGCGACATCCTGAGCGTCGGCTTCGACCAGGTCCTGCTGCAGCGCGACGGGTTCTCCCCCGGGGTCGCGGAGGTCCTGGACACCTACACCTACTACCACGGGGTGATCAACGGCAGCTGGGGACCGGCCGCCCTGGCCGGCATCTTCAAGGGCCTCGTCGGCCTGGTCCTGATCGTCGTGGCCAACAAGGTCGCGCACCGGCTTGGCGAGGAAGGAGTCTACCGATGACACGTCCGGTCTGGATGGAGCCGCCCCGGCCGAGCACCAAGGCGGCGAAGGCCGTCGCGGTGATGATCACGGTGGCGCTGGTGATCATCCCGTTCTGGGTGGTCGTCGCCACCAGCCTGTCGCCTGACCTGCAGGTCATCCGCAACGGCGGCTGGTCGATCTGGCCCGAGCAGGTGACGCTGGACGCGTACCGGCGGCTGTTCGGTTCCGGGGTGATCTCGCACGCGGTGCTCGTCTCCGCCGTGGTCACGATCGTGGGCACCGCGGTGAGCCTCACCGCCACCGTGCTGATGGCGTACGCGCTGGCCCGGCCGAACGTCTTCGGCGGCAAGCCGATCATGCTGGGCGTCCTGCTCACCTTCCTGTTCCCGCCGGCGATCATCCCCAGCTTCCTGGTTGTCAGCAACCTGGACCTGCGCAACCACTACGCGGCGCTGATCGCCCCGGTGCTGATCAGCTCCTTCAACCTGGTCATCATGCGGGGCTACTTCCAGGGCCTGCCCGCGCAACTGTCGGAGAGCGCCCGCATCGACGGCGCCGGCGACGGCCGCGTGCTGTGGCACGTCGTCCTTCCGCTGTCCAAGGCGATCATCGCGGTGGTCGGCTTCTACTACGCGGTCGGCTACTGGAACAGCTTCTTCAACGCCATGCTCTACCTCGACGACCAGTCCACCTGGCCGCTGCAGCCCATGCTGCGGCAGATCGTCATGCTCGGGGCCAACCCCGACACGTCGATCGCGGCCGGAGCCGGGGCCGGCGTTGCCCCACAGACCACGACCATGGCCACCGTCGTGGTCGCGGTGCTGCCGATTCTCGCGGTCTATCCGCTCGTGCAGCGCTTCTTCACCAAAGGCGTGCTCACCGGCGCGATCAAGGGCTGACCTCGCCTGACGGCCCACCCCCCTGCACACCTTCCGCGCCCAGCGCGGACCGCACAACCCACCCGGAAGGGAAAGCGCTTGCCATGGACATCACCCGGAGATCGCTGCTCAGACTGACCGGCGGCGTCGCGCTCGCCTCCGCCGTACCCGGCCTCGCCGCCTGCGGCGACGGCTCGGCCACATCGGTGGGCAACGCGGGCAAGGGTCTCGCCCCGCTCCCCACCTACACCCCGATCAACCTGGTGAAGCCGGACCTGCCTGGCACCGCCCAAGGCGTCCAGGACGCCTTCCTGACCTATCCGCAGAAACTGGCCCAGACCGTCGACGGCAAGCCGGGCAACGGCTCGATCGTCACCTGCATGGTCATCACCTACGGCACCGCGCCGTCCCCGGCCGCGAGCAACAAGCTGTGGACCGCGATCAACGAGGCGCTCGGGGTGGACCTGCGCCTCACCCTCGTCCCGGCGGCCGATCTCAACGCCAAGTACGCCACCATGATGGCCGGCGGCGACCTGCCTGACATCATCGCCACCATCGACCTGGCGATGTCCAACGCGCTGCAGTTCACCCAGGCCAAGTGTGCCGATCTGACCGAGTACATCTCCGGTGACGCGATCAAGGAGTACCCGAACCTGGCCAACCTGCCGACGATCTCATGGCAGAACGTCGGTCGAATCGGCGGCCGCCTGTACGGCGTCCCGGTGCCCCGGCCCCAGCTCGCCGGCGTGATGTTCGGCAACAGGGAGAAGCTCGAGACCGCCGGCATCAAGATGGGGCTCGGCGTGTCCACGGCCCAGTTCGCCGAGGGCTTGGCCAAGCTCGCCACCGCCAGGCAGTTCCCGCTGGGCGGCAACAACTTCAGCGAGAACATCCACCTCGGCGCGGCCGGTGTCCCCAGCAACTGGGTGCTCGCCGACGGCGCGTTCACCAGCCGTTACGAGAACCCGGTCTACCCGGAGGTGCTGCAGCGGCTGCGCGACTGGTACGCCAAGGGCTACTTCTACCCGGACCTGCTGAGCACCCAGGCCACCCAGGCGAACACGTTCTTCATGAACGGCACGACGCTGACCCTGGGCGGCGGCATCGGCGGCTACCCGGGAATGGTCTCCGGGGTCGGCGACGCCTTCACGGTCGACTTCGTCCGCCCGTACGGCGACAACCCGACTCCGTGGCTGGGCAACGGGGTGTTCTCCAACAGCGGCCGCGGCGGCTTCACCGCCCTGAAGAAGGCGTCGCCGGAGCGCATCAAGATGCTGCTGCGAGTGCTGAACTTCCTGGCCGCGCCGTTCGGCAGCAAGGAGTACGAGCTGATCAACTACGGTGTGGCCGGGGTGCACTTCACCACCGGTGCCGCCGGCGACCCGTTGCCCACCGCGCTGGCCACCACCGGCGGCGAGAACAAGACGAACCTGCCCCTGCAGTACATCGCGGCCGCTCCGTACGTGCTCTACCTGCCCGGCAACGCCGACGCCACGCGCCGCAGCTACCAGGCCCAGCAGGAGATCGTCCCCATCGGCGTCGGCGACCCGTCCTACGGCCTGGTCTCACCGACCCAGGCCGCGAAAGGCACGAAGCTCAACCAGCAGATCACCGACGTGACCAACGCGATCATCACGGGCAAGCGCCCGGTGTCGGACTGGAGCGGGACCGTCTCGCAGTGGAAGTCCCAGGGTGGCGACGCGATCGCCAAGGAACTCGCCGAGCAGCACGCGGCCAACCACTGACCCACCGCAGACGCATGGGGACAACTCCATCGAAGAGAAAAGGCTGTGCCATGCCGTCCTTGAGCACAACCGCCGCCCGGCTCCGCGCGGGCGCCGCCGCCCTCGTCCTGACCCTCGCCACGTTGACGACCCTGGCGGCGGTGGACACGCCCGCGCACGCCGATCCCGTCCAGCCTCCGGCCAGCGTCGTCGCGCTGCTGGCGCCGGAGCACCCGCGGCTCCTGGCGACCGCGCAGACGTTCTCCGCCGCCGCCCGGCGCATCGGCACCGACACCCGGCTCAAGGCCTGGTATGCCCAGGTCAAGGCCGGTGCGGACGGCGTCCTCGCCACCTCGCCGCCGACCGCCCTGTCGACCTCCGTCATCGACGAGGCGAAACGCCGCGTCTACGCCCTCGCCCTCGTCTACCGGATCACCGGCGAGACCCGGTACGCCGAACGCGCGGCGCGCGAACTCGTCGCCCTCTCCTCCGCCCCGGCCTGGGACCAGCAGCAGTTCCTGGAGGTCGGAGAGCTGTCCAACAGCGTCGCGATCGGCTACGACTGGCTCTACGACTACCTGTCGGCGAGTGACAAGGCCACGATCCGCTCCGCCATCGTCACCAAGGCCCTGCGGCCGGCCCTCGTCCGCTACGGGTACGCCACCAGCTTCTACACCCAGAACCACAACTGGAACCTCGTCTGCAACGCGGTCGCGCTCGGGGCGCTGGCCATCGGCGACGACCCGGGCCTGACCGCCGACGAGCGCGGCGTCGTCGACCAGGTGCTCAAAGCGAGCATCACGTCGATCCAGAACGGGATCAGCGGCTACGGCCCGGACGGCGCCAGCGGCGAGAGCCCGCAGTACTGGCAGTACGCCACCGAGTACCTCGTCCTCTACCTCGCCGCCATGAAGACCGCGACCGGCACCGACTTCGGCCTGTCCGACCTGCCCGGCCTCGCCGGCACCGGCGACTACGGCATCCACGTGACCGGCGCGACCGGCCTGACCTTCAACTACGGCGACGGCGGAACCGACCTGCTCGGCGCGGTCACCCCGACCTGGCAGGCGCCGTTCATGATGTGGCTCGCCACCCGCTACGGCAAGCCGTACTACATGGCCTGGCAGGCGCGGCTCGCCGACCGCTCGGCCAGCCCGATGGACATCCTCTGGTACGACCCGGCCGACGGCGGCGGCGCCGGCCATCCGGCGGCTACCGACGCCTTCTTCGACGGCGTCGAGATCGCCACCGCCCGCAGCGCCCGGGACGACCCCTACGCCGTCTCCGTCGCCACCAAGGGCATGCGCGCCGGGTACGACCAGATCGCCGCCCACGAGAACCTCGACGCCGGAGACTTCGTCCTCGACGCCGCGGGCGTGCGCTGGTTCGACGACCTCGGCCTCGACAGCTACAGCCTCCCGGGGTACTTCGACTGGACCAAGGACACCGGCGGCCGATGGGACTACTACGTGACCCGTCCCGAGGGCCAGAACACGATGCGGCTCGGCACCGGGCCCACCCCCTCCACCGCGCTGACCGTCGGCGCTCCGATCACCACCGTCAGCTCGACGCCCCAGAAGTGGTACGAGATCACCGACCTCACCGGCCTCTACGGCGGCCGGGTGCAACGCGCCCAGCGCGGCCTGCAGCTGTTCGACGACCGGCGGCAGGTGCTGCTCCAGGACGAGGTGAAGACGAGCGAACCGATCGGCTACTGGTCGTTCCTGCACACCCGCGCCGACGTCGTGATGGCCGCCGACGGACGGTCGGCCACCCTCTACCGAAGCGGGCAGCGGCTCTGGGTCCAACTGCTCACCACCGATGGGCGGCTGCTCATCGGGGACTCCCGGCCCTTGCCGGACAGCCCCGACCCCACCGGCCAGAGCCGCCAGCCCGGCTCACGAACCCTCGCGATCCAGCTGACCGCGGCCGGGACCACCACGGTGGCGATGCGGATGGTTCCCCTCGCCGCGGGGCAGAAGCCGCCCACCGACACCCCGGCGGTAACCTCGCTGGCCTCCTGGACGCCGGGCGCGACCGGCCCGACGGCCCTGACCGACATCATGATCGGCGCCGACCACCTGGCCGGATTCGATCCGCGGCGCTACCGCTACGACATCACCCTGCCCGCGAACACCGCCACCCCGCCGAAGGTCGTCCCCCTGGCGCCGAGCGGCACCTACGCGACCGTCACCCGGGCGACCGCGATCCCGGGCACGGCCACCGTGGCGACCTTCCGGCTCGACGCCAACCGCCAGAAGGTTTACGGCCCTGCCTACCAGGTGCACTTCCGGCAGGCGGGAAAGACCGCCACCGCACTGCCCGTCGCGTCGGTCACCGCCAGCGCGAACGAGGGCAGCCCCGCGGCCGACGCCGTCGACGGCAACATGGGCAGCCGCTGGGCCGCGGCGGGCGACGGGCAGACGCTCACGCTCGACCTCGGCGCCAAGCGCACCGTCGGCGCCGTCGCCGTCGCGTTCTTCAACGGGCACGCGCGAACGTCCACCTTCGACGTCCTCACCTCCACCGACGGCACCACTTGGAACGCGGCGCTCACGAGAGCCGTCTCCGCCGGCACGTCCGACGACGCCGAAGCCTTCTCCTTCACGGCGCGGCCGGCCCGCCACGTCCGGCTGGTCGGCCACGGAAACTCCGTCAGCAGCTACAACAGCGTCACGGAGATCCGGGTCTACGCCGGAAAGTCCGACGCCCAGGCGGACGCGGCACCCCGGCCGGTCGTTCTCGGGACCGTGACCGCGTCCCCGGCCGGCCCGCCGGCCCTGTCGATCGGCGACACCCTGCGGCTGAGCTTGACCGGCAAGCAGACCGACGGCAGCCCGGCCGATCTGTCCACGGCGACCATCACCTGGACCAGCAGCCATCCGGCCGTGGCCACGGTGGACGGCTCCGGCCTGGTCACCGCCGCCGGTGGTGGCAGCGCGAAAGTCGGCGCGCTGGTCATTCGCGCACCCGTGATGAAGGTCGTCCGTGTGCCGGTGTCGGTGGTCGACCCGTCGCACATCGAACCCGTTGCCGACGGGTTCGTCCGCGACGGCACCTACGCGGCCACCACCTTCGGCACGGGCTCCGTCCTCGAAGTACGCAACAATCCCAGCCTCGGCAGCGGGTTCGACCGGGTCGCGTACCTGACCTTCCCGCTGACCGCGGCGCACGGCACGGTCGTCTCGGCCACCCTGCACGTCTACGGCTCGACCAGCGACGCCGCGGGCGCGACCGACGCCGTCCACGCGGTCACCGACGCGAGCTGGAGCGAAGCCACGCTGACCTGGAACACCCGGCCGCCGCTTGGCGCCGGTCTCGGCACGTTCACGCTCGACACCACCGCGTCCTGGCACGCCGTGGACGTGACCGCGTTCGTCCAGGCCCAGCTCGCCGCCGGGCAGGACGCCAGCCTCGCGATCACGTCCACCGCCACGGCGTACGGGCCGTTCACCTCCTTCTCCAGCAAGGAAGCGACCGGCAACCACCCCTACCTGGAACTGACGCTGTCCTGACCCGCGCGACGGCGCCGGTCACCCGGCCGGCGCCGTCCTCACCCGAGAGGCCCTCCGTGCCCGCACTTCCCTTCCCCCAAGGCTTCCTCTGGGGTGCCGCGACGGCGGCGTACCAGGTCGAAGGCGCCGTCGCCGAGGACGGCCGCACCCCCTCGATCTGGGACACCTTCAGCCACACCCCGGGACGCGTGCTCGACGGGGACACCGGCGACGTCGCTTGCGACCACTACCACCGGTACGCCGGCGACGCCGCCCTCATGGCCCGGCTGGGCCTGAGCGCGTACCGGTTCTCCGTCTCCTGGCCCCGGGTGCAGCCCGGCGGCCGGGGCCGGGCCAACCAGCGCGGGCTCGACTTCTACCGGCGGCTCACCGACGAACTGCTGGACCGGGGGATCGAGCCGTGGGTCACGCTCTACCACTGGGACCTGCCGCAGGAACTCGAGGACGCCGGAGGGCGGCCCGCCCGGGACACCGCCGCTCGCTTCGCCGAATACACCGCACTCGTCCACGGAGCGTTGGGCGACCGCGTCCGCCACTGGATCACGCTCAACGAACCGTGGTGCGCCGCTTTCCTCGGCTATGCCGACGGCCGGCACGCGCCCGGCCGCAGCGACGGCGCCGCCGCGCTGGCCGCAGCTCATCACCTGCTGCTCGGTCACGGTCTGGCCACCCGGGCGATCCGGGCCGCCGACTCGGCCGCCGTCATCGGCACCACGCTCAACGTGCAGTCGCTCATCGCGTACTCGGACAGCCCGGCCGACCGTGAGGCGCTGCGCCGCGTCGACGGCATCGGCAACCGGATCTTCCTCGATCCGCTGCTGCGAGCCGGATACCCGGCCGACGTCGCCGACGACGTCGCCCACCTGACCGACTTGTCCTTCATCCACCCGGGCGACCTGGCGACCATCGCCGCGCCGATCGACTTCCTCGGCCTCAACTACTACAACCCTCTCGTGGTCGCGGCGTCCACCGACGGTCAGCCCAGCGCCGGCGCGGCCTGGCCGGGTTGTGAGGACGTCGGCTTCATCCGCCGCGGCTTCCCCGTCACCCACATGGGCTGGGAGGTCGACCCGGCCGGACTCACCGCGCTGCTGCGCCGCGTCACCGAGGATTACGGACCGATTCCGCTCTACGTCACCGAGAACGGCGCGGCCTACTCCGACACGGTCGACGCCGATGGCGGAGTGCGCGACCAGGACCGTATCGACTACTACGCGCAGCACCTGCACGCCTGCCTGGAGGCGATCCGCGCCGGCGTGCCGCTCCAGGGCTACTTCGCGTGGTCCCTCATGGACAACTTCGAATGGGGGTGGGGATACTCCCGTCGCTTCGGCCTCATCCACGTCGACTACACCACCCAGCACCGCACGATCAAGAACAGCGGCCACTGGTACGCCGAAGTGATCCGCCGCAACGCACTGCCGCAAGCGACCGCACCCATGTCGCAGTGAGTCACCATACGTCGATAACGTGATCCGATGCCCCGCCTAGTCGCCCTCTGCGCAGCCGTCCTGACCGTCGCGGCCGGATTGGGGGTGCGCGCGTTCTTCGACGGCCCGGTGTCGAAGAACGCGGGCGACGCCCTCTACACCGTGCTGATCTACACGCTCGTGGTGCTGGTCCTCCCCCGGGTGCGCCCCTGGGTGGCGGCGGTGCCGGCGGTGGGGGCGAGCTGGGCGATCGAGTTCGCCCAGCTCGGGGAGATCCCGGCCGTGCTGCGGCCGCTGCTGGGCAGCACGTTCAACCCGCCCGACCTCTTCTGGTACGCGGTGGGCGCGGTGTCGGCCTGGGCCGCGCACACGCTCTGGCTGCGGAGGGCGGGATGAGCACCGTCAGAACGCGTTCTTCAGGAAGGGCAGCAGCGCCTCGGCCGTACGCTCGGGATACTCCGACATCGGGTAGTGGCCCGCGCCGTCGATCACGACGGCCTGCCCGCGCAGCAGCGACGCCTGGGTCCGCGCCTCCGCTGCCGGGTCGGGGAAGTCGGGGTCCTTGGCGCCCATGAGGACCAGGGCCGGGCAGCGTACCTGGGCGATGGCCCGCTCGGCGTCCGGTTCGCGGTCGAGGAGCATGGCGCGCATCGCCTCGCGCCGTTTCGGGTCGCGCAGCATGGCCACCAGTTCGGCGCGGTGTCCGGCCAGGTCGGCGGGCCTGGCCGTACGGTGCGCCATGGCGTAGTAGAGGCTCCACAGCCGCGGGGAGGCGGCGATCAGCCGGACCAGCGCGCGGACGGCGACGTTGAGGGGGACGGCTCTGATGAAGCCGTCGATCGCGACGATCCCAGCCACCCGCTCGGGCGCCTCCGCGGCGGCGCGGACGACGCCGCCCGCCGCGTAGGAGTTGCCGAGCACGACGGCGCCGGGCGCGTCCAGCTCCTCCAGCAGGGCCACGATGTCGCCGCCCACCGCGGACTGGGAGTAGTCGTCCCAGCCCGCCGAGGACTCCCCGTGGCCGCGCAGGTCCGCCGTCACCACCCGGTACCCCGCCTCCACCAGCGGCGGGCGCAGGAACCGGTAGGCCTCGCGGGTGTCCCCCAGACCGGGTACGCACACGACGAGCGGCCCTTCGCCGACACTGTCGTAGGCCAGGCGACCACCCGGAACGTCAACGAACATGCCGCCACCTTCCTAACTGACGATGTCCACGATCAGCCCCAGCGCGAGCAGCAGGGCCATCACACCGCCGGAGACCCTCGCCCGCCAGGTGACCGTGGCGCGCTCCCGTACCGAGCGGAAGTACAGGACCGCGCCGACCACCACGAGAACCCCCTCGACGACGCCCGTGAGCCAGGGGATCTGCCACAGTCCGAAGCCGAGCAGCGGCAGGTCACCGGCGTTGCCGGGCAGCAACGGCAGGTCGGCCCGGTGGACGAGCAGGTCGAGCAGCCAGTGGCTGAACGTCACCGCGCCCAGCACCCACCCGGCCGTGCGGCCCCACCGCCAGGCTCCGAAGCCGCCGTACAGCGCCGACAGCAGCAACGCGCCCAGCAGTGAGTGGGTGTACTGCGCGTCGATCAGCGCCTCACCGTAGGTGCCCGGGGCGACGGCCTGGAAGGACTCGATCCCGCCCGCCAGGAAAAGGATCACGAAGATGACGTCGAGGAACTGCGTGGCGAGCATGAGCGACCACAGCGGGACGCGGGGCTGGCCGGCTTTGACGGCGGCGGCCAGACCGAAGTGTCCGACGAACATTCAGCGTCCCTCCTTGGAGACCGGCTCGGGGGTGCGGGTGGCCCAGCGGTCGAGCCACCCGCACAGCGCGACGAACAGCAGCAAGAACAGTAAGAAATCCATGTCTCTCCTTACGTGGCGTGTACGACGTTAGGGAGAGAGGGCGTCTGCCTGGTATCGGACGATTGTCTGGTGTCGGGGGGCGCTACATTCTGATGGTGCTGTGGGGACGGGAGAGGGAGCAGGCGCAGATCGACGCTCTGATCGCGCAGGCCAGGGAAGGCCGGAGCGGGAGCCTGATCCTGCGGGGCGAGCCCGGGATCGGCAAGTCCGCCCTCCTCGACCACGCCGCCCGGTCGGCGGAGGGCATGCGTCCGCTGCGCGGCACCGGCATCGAGACCGAGGCCGAGCTGCCCTTCGCGGCGCTCCACCTGCTGCTCCACCCGGCGCTCGACCGGATCGGCAGGCTTCCGGCGCCGCAGGCCAGGGCGCTGGAAGGCGCGTTCGGTCTCGCCACCGCGCCGGAGGACCGCTTCCTCATCGGCCTGGCCGCCCTGTCGCTGCTCACCGAACTGGCCGAGGACGGCCCGCTGCTCTGCCTGGTCGACGACGCGCAGTGGATGGACCGGTCGTCGGCCGAGGCGCTGCTGTTCGCGGCCCGGCGGCTGCACTCGGAGGGCATCGCCCTGCTGTTCGCGGCCAGGGACGCCTTCCACGCGCCCGGGGTGCCCGAATTGCGGCTCGAGGGCCTCGACCGGCAGGCCGCCGACGATCTGCTGCGCGAGCACACGCCCGGTCTGGGTCCGAACGTACGGGAGAGGATCCTCGCCGAGAGCGGCGGCAACCCGCTCGCCCTGATCGAGCTGCCCCGGATGCCCGATTCGCCGCACCACGCGCCGGAGCCGCTGCCGCTGCCGCGCCGGATCCAGGAGGCGTACGAGGCGCGGATCACCGTCCTGCCGCCGGACAGCCAGACGATGCTGATGGTCGCCGCCCTTGACGACGCCGGGGATCTCGACGTAGTCGTGCGCGCGGCCGGGAGGCTGGGGGTCGACGCCGCCGCTCTGGGGCCGGCCGAGCGCGCCGGTTTCCTGTCCATCTCCGGCGGGCGGCTGTCCTTCGGCCACCCGCTGATGCGTACGGCGGCGGCGCGGCGGGCGGCCTACGACGAGCGCCTGGCCGTGCACCGCGCCCTCGCCGGCGTGCTCGACGACGAGCAGGACGCCGACCGCCGCGCCTGGCACCTGGCCGCCGCCGTGACCGGCCGCGACGAGCCGATCGCCGCCGCGCTCGAACAGGCGGCCGGCCGCGCCCGCGAACGCGCGGGCCACGCCGCGGCCGCCGCGGCCCTGGAGCGCGCGGCCCGGCTCACCCCCGGCCTGGCCGAACGTGCCCGGCGGCTGGCCCTGTCGGCCGAGGCCGCCGCGGACGCCGGCGCCCTGGAGCACGCGCAGGTCCTGGCCGATCAGGCCCGGCGGCTGGGCGACGACCCGCTGACCCTCGCCCGGCTGGCGGGGCTGCGCGGCCGGATCGCGTTCGACCGCGGCGCGGTGCAGGAAGCCCACCGGATCCTTGTCGACGGCGCCGCCGCCATCGCCGGCCTCGACCGCAGGGGCGCGGCGCTCCTCCTGCTCGACGCGGTGCGCAACGCGTGGTACCTGAGCGATCCGGCGGCCGTCGCCGAGTCCTCGGCGGGGCTGGCCGGCCTGCCGCTGACGCCGGAGGACGGGCTCGACGGGTTCGTCCGGGCGGCCCACGCGATGGCCGATTTCCTGGCCGGCGACCTGGACCGGGCGCTGCCGCCGTTCCGCGAGCTCATCGGCCTGGCCGCGGCGATCCCCTCCGGCATGACGGCCCTGCGGATCAGCATCTGCTCGCTGGCCGGGATCTCGGGCGACTTCGACAACGGGCTCGCCATCGCCCACGCGGCGATCGAGGAGTGCCGGGCCGACGGCATGATCGGGCTGCTGCCGCTCGCCCAGGCGGTGCTGGCGATCCACCAGATGTACCTCGGGCGCTTCCGCGACGCCGTCACGACCGCGACCGAGGGACGCCGGCTCGCCACCGACATCGGCCAGACGCACCGCATCGCGCACTTCGAGAGCGTCATGGCCATGGTGGCCGCCGTCCAGGGCCGGGAGCAGGACTGCCGCGAGCTCGCCGAGCGCACGATCGCGCACGTCAGCGCCCATCCGGTGGCGACGATCGTGGGCTGGGCCGAGTGGGCGCTCGGCCTGCTGGACCTCGGTCAGGGCCGCTTCGAGGCCGCGCTGGAGCGCTTCGACGCCGCCGCCCGGGGGCCGCTCCGGCACCAGATCATGCCCATCTACTTCGCTCCCGACCAGATCGAGGCCGCCGTACGGCTGGGCCTGCCCGCCCGCGCCGCGCAACCGCTGGCGCGCTTCGAGTCCTGGGCCGCCGCCGCCCGCCATCCGTGGGCGGATGCCGTGCTGCACCGCTGCCGGGCCCTGCTCGCCACCGACGACGCGGCGGCGGAGCGGCATTGGGAGCAGGCCGTACGATCGCACGCCGACGCGAACCGGCCGTACGAACGGGCCCGCACCGACCTGCTCTACGGCGAGTGGCTGCGCCGCGCCCGCCGCAAGAACGAGTCCAGGACCCGCCTGCGCTCGGCGCTGGAGACCTTCGAACGCGTCGGCGCCACGCCGTGGGCCGAACGGGCGCGCGCCGAGCTGCGCGCGGCGGGCGAGACCGTCGCCCAGGGCGCCCCCGACCTGGCCGCCTCACTCTCCCCCCAGGAACTCCAGGTGGTACGCCTGGCCGCCACGGGTGTCACCAACCGGGAGATCGCCGCCCAGCTGTTCCTCAGCCCCAAGACCGTCAGCCACCACCTCTACCGCGCCTTCCCCAAGCTCGGCGTCACCACCCGCACCGAACTCGCCCGCCTCGACCTGGGCTGAAACACGGCCGTGAAGAAAAACGGCTGAGCGGCGAACTCCGGGGTGACAGTTCCCTCCGAAAGGACGCCATGGCTGCACCACCTGACGCCAGTGACGTGATGGAAGACGTCACCGTGGTCGAGCGGTCGATGGACAACCCTGACCTTTTCGCCCTCCTCTACGACCGCTATTTCCATAAGCTCTACCAATATCTGGCCGCCCGGCTCGGCAGCGAACATGTCGAGGACATGGTCGCGGACGCGTTCCTGATCGCGTTCAACGGCAGAGGCGGTTTCGACTCCGACCGAGGCACCGTGCGGTCGTGGTTATACGGCATCGCGACGAATGTCGTGGCCCGGCACCGTCGCAGAGAAGGCCGCCGCCTGAACGCCCTCAGCAAGGTTCCGGCCGAGGACTCCGCCGACGGGCACGAGGACCGGGTGACCTCACAGCTCGCGGCGGAGGCCAGCAGGCCGGAGCTCGTGCGCGGGCTGAAAGGGCTCGCGAAGGGCGATCGCGACGCGGTGTTCCTGCTCGTGTTCGGCGGGCTCGGCTACGAGGAGATCGCCACGGCGCTGGACATACCGGTCGGGACCGTCGGGTCCCGGATCAACAGGGCGAGGAAGAAGCTGCGTACCGCCCTGGGCGACGTCAACCCGATGAAGGAGTGGTGATGGACGAGCTCAAGCTGATCGAGGCCGTGTTCACGGAGCCGGACCCCACGCCGCGGGCCGCCGCGGCGGGGCGGGACCGCTTCCTCCGGCAGGCCCGGCAGGCGCAGGCGTCCCAGCTCGGCCGTTTGCGCCGCACGTGGGCCACCGCGCTGCCAGCCCGGCGCGTGATCCTGGTCGGCGCGATGGCGGTGACGCTCACCGCCGGCATCCTCGTCACCGAGGTGGGCCTGGGCGGCTCCGCACCCCACACCCCCGGAAACCTGCTCGCCGCGCCTCCGGCCGACGCCAAGGCGCTGCTCACCCTGGCCGCGCGGGCCGCCGCCGACCAGGGTGACACGGTGCCGTCCCGCGGCCAGTACGTCCACACCAAGACGCTCGCCCAGCAAAGCCTGTACACCAAGGACAAGGCGGGCGCGACGCAGTACACCAAGGTGCTGGTCAACGAGGAGCGCTGGGAGGCCGCCGACGTGGGCAAGCCCTGGCTGAGCCGCAAGCAGGCCCTGTCGGCCACGGGACCGGCGCCCCGGAAGTTCTGGGACCGCGGCGTCGAGGACATCCTCTCCGAGTCGTCGGGCTGCCCCGGCCAGCTGGCCTACGCCCGGCTTGGCGCCTGGCCGACGGACCCCGCCCAGGTGCGCGGGAAGATCGTGGCCGACACGGGCGAGGAGCCGCTGCGCATCTGGTCCTCTCTCCAGGGCCTGATCCGCGAGTCCGTGGTACGGCCCAGCCTGGGCGCCGCGCTCTACCAGGTGGCCGCCGGGCTGGACGGCATCGTGCTCATCCGCGACGCCGTGGACGTCTCCGGCCGCCCCGGGCTGGCCGTCGCCATGGACGAGGGCGACGGCCGCCGGTCCGAGCTGATCTTCGACCGGCAGACCTATCGCTACCTGGGCGAGCGCACGGTGGTCACCGAGGCCAAGAAGGTGAAGCTGCCCGAGGGCGAGTACTTCGAGAAGAAGGGCTCGGTGAACGGCGTCGCCGTGCTCGCCGCCGACCTCGTCCCGGGGCTGCCCGAGGTGTCGCCGAAGGCGTCTCGCATGAAGATCCCCTGCTGAGACTTTCCCCCTGATCCGGCCTTTTCGGCCGGGAGTTCTGTTTCGCATGCCCACATTTGGATGAAGGAGAACACCCATGTTCATCGCCAAGGCCGTCGCGGCCACCCTGCTCGCCGGTTCGTTCGGCGCTCTCGCCGCACCGCCCGGGGACGACGCCGCGTACGACAAGCAGCGGCAGATGGAGGACAAGCGCGTCGCCTGCATGACCGAGCAGGGCCTCGCCTACGTGGCCGCGCTCGCGCCCGAGCGCCGGTGGTAGCCCGGGGAGCGGGAACGGCTCGCGGGCGATCTCAAGGCGCTGCGCACGTACCGGGCCAGGTACGGCTTCGGCGTCTGGTCTCCGAACGTCTATCCGAAGGACGAGGTGGTCAACCCCACCTCGCCGGACAACCCGAACAACAAGACCCTGATGTCCCTCTCGGCCGCCGACCTGAAGAAGTGGCGCGCCGCCGACGACGTCTGCTTCTCCCAGGCGGTCAAGGAGGTGCTGGGCAAGACCGTCACCTCCCAGGAGGACTACTACGACCAGCTCGAAGCGGCGGTGCAGAAGTCGCTGAGCGTCCTCGACCAGGACAAGGAGCTCGTGCGGCTGGGCAAGCAGTTCGCCACGTGCCTGGGGGTCGGCGAGACCAGGCCGACCGCGCTGGACGGCCTGAGCCACACGAAGATCGTGCGGCAGGCCTCGGAGGTCGCCAGGAAGGCCTGGAAGGGCGAACTGCCCAAGGCCCCGAAGGGCAAGACCGTCATCTACCGGCCGAACCTGAAGCCGGCGGAGGCCAAGCCGTACCTGGACAAGGAGATCAAGGCGGCGCTGAAGGACCTGGAGTGCGGGAAGGCCTTCTACCCCGCCTACTCGCCCAAGGCCGTGGAGATCACGTCGCGGGTCTACCAGGAGTTCGGCAGGGAGGGCGCGGCCCAGGCGATCGCGTCCCGGATCTACCGCAAGATCATCTGACCGGACGGTGAGGGCGGGCCGCTCGTAGCACCCCGAGCGGCCCGCCCCCACGCTGCGGAAAGGCGTGCGTATGATCAAGGTTCTGCTCTCGCTGGCGCTCTTTGGCGTGCCCACGATCCCCGGCGCTCCTCCCCCGGCCGCGGGAACGGTGACGCTGCTGACCGGGGACAGGGTCGTGGTGAGCGCCTCAGGCCATCGCGTCGAGCCCGCACAGGGCAGGCGTGTGCGCTTCACGATCCGCGACCAGGACACTCCCGGCCTCGACCCGCTCGAACTGGCCGTGAACACGCTGTCGGCCACCAAGGGCACGCTCTTCGTGATCGCCGCGGGCAACGACGGCGGTCCCGGCACCGTGAACTCGCCGGGCAGCGCGGACGTGGCGCTCACCGTGGGGGCGGTGGACCGCGACGACCGGACGGCCGAATTCTCCAGCCGGGGCCCGCGCTCGTTCGACCACGCGGTCAAGCCGGACATCTCCGCGCCCGGAACCGACATCGTGGCCGCCAACCTCGGCGGGGGCCACATCGCGCACAACGGGACCTCGATGGCAGCGCCGCACGTCGCGGGGGCCGCCGCCATCATCGCCCAGCAACATCCCGACTGGAACGGCGAGCGGATCAAGGCGGCGCTGGTCGAATCGGCCAAAGCCGGCACCGGATGGACCGCGCTGGTGACCAACCCGCGCGCGGGCTCCGGGCGGCGGCGCGCCTTTGAAATGCCATTTCACGCTCTCGGATATGTAGTGCGACTTCCTTTTGACATCGAAGTAGACCAGTTCATGCACGGCGCATACGGTCAGCAATGCCATTACGACGCAACGCATTCATTGCCGAGATTCCACCAATTCTGTAAATTCAGTGGCGATACTCCTCGGTGTTGACTTATTAACCGGCACTATTCCTGATTTGGTGTCGACCACGTACCGGCGGGCGTGCGCGTACACCCGAAATGGGGCAGGTGGGAATGACGACGGTCGGAGGACCGGATCGGGCCGCTCCCGGCGCGACGCGGCCGTGGCCGGGCGGGGCGGCGCGGTGGTACCGGCGGGACCCGCTGGGGTTCGTCGAGCACGCGGCCCGCGAGCGGGGCCCGGTGTTCCGGCTGCCCGACGACGGTTCGCTGTGCGTGGCCGACCCGGCGGAGGCCCTGCGGGTGCTGCAGGACGAGGAGGGCCACTACGACGACGTGTCCGACTTCTTCCACGTCCGCGGCGGCCGGCTGGAGCCGCGGGAGACGCAGGTCGCGATCGGGCGGGCGGCCCGCGCGACGTTACGCGCCCATCTGGCCGCGCATCGCGAGCGGCTGTCCGCCGTGGTCGCCGAACTCGGGGAGGTCAGCGAGTGGCCCTCGGCCGGGCGCTCCGCCGCGTACCGGTTCCTGGCCGAGGCGCTGCTGCGGCCGGACAGTCCGCCGCCCTTGCGGGAGCTGATGGCGCAGGTGGTGCGGAACGATGTCCTGATCCGCCCCAGCGGCCGGCTGGCGAGCGCGATGCGGCGGGCGCTGTGGGTGCGCGTGGTGCGGGCACTCGCCGTCGAGGTGCTCGCGCGGCGGGCCGGTCCGCGGCGCGACCTGCCCGGCGACCTGCTGGACGCCATACTCGAGGCCGCCCCGCCCGATACGCCGGCCGCCCAGCTCGCCCAGGTGTACCTGCTGCTGTTCCGAACCTCGGTGGCGCCCGTGAGCCACGTGGTCGCCTGGGCGTTGCTGGCGGCCGCGACCGACGGCGTCGACCTGGCGACCGTGCCCGCGGACTCGGCCGTACGGGAGTCGCTGCGGCTGTGGCCGGTGGCCTGGCTGATGGGCCGCCCCGTACTCCGCGCCCACCAGGTCGGCGGCGTACAACTGGAACCGGGGGAAAGCGTGTCGGTCTGCGCCTACCTCCTGCACCGCGACGAACGGCACTGGCCGCAGGCCACCCGCTATCGGCCCGGCAGATGGGACGGCCCCGGTCCCCGTGGGCCCTACCTGCCCTTCGGCGGGGGCCCGTTCACCTGCGCCGGCGCCGTCGTCGCCCGCAACCTGGCCTCCGACCTGCTGGCCGCCGTGACCGACGGCGCCCGCCTCGAGGTACGCGGCGGTCACGGGCAGCCCCACGTCGCGGGCATCATCACCCCTCCCCCGTTCCAGCTGCGCCGGATCCCGCATCAGACCTGACCACCCTCGGTCGCCAGGAAGGAGGTGAGCTCCGTGAGGAAGTTGCTGCGCCGGGTCACCGGCCGCCGGGTCAACCGGCAGGCATGGTTCATCTGGTAGTCCATCTCCATCGGCCGTGGGGGGGGGGGGGGGGGGCGGGCGCGCGCGGGGCCGCGGGGGGGCCCCCCCCCCCGGGCGGCGGGCGCGCCCCGGCGCCGCCGGCCCGGCTCGCGCCGGCCGCAGGGGCTCGCGGAGGCGGCG